>JAYVXK010001055.1:0-3512 GCA_043785265.1 Myxococcales bacterium
GTGTGGCTGGCTCAGCGCGAGGGTTTGGCACTGGTCACGACCGACCGTGAAGTCATCGATCGGGCGCCGTTGGCTGGAGTCAACATCCTCGCCCCGTAAGTCTCTGCCGCGATGGCGCGCGCAGACCGTACGCCTTTGAGGTGGCGACGCGGGTTCGACGAGCCCAGGAGATGCCGCCGCCGCGGACGGCTTCGAAGGCGAGCAGCCGATCACTGGCCCCGTCACACGCTCCATGCACAAGATTGCAGGCACGCAGCAGAGCGTGTAGTCGACCACCATGAACAGAAGCGCCCGCGCAGCAGGCTTCCCTCTCGCGTTCCTCTCGTCGCTGGCAATCGCCCAGGGGTGCACGCGAAAGCCGCCGCCCGACACCAAGCCGGTCGCCACCGCCACCGCTGCGCCAACCAAAGTCGCGCCGCCCTTCGTCGCCCCCGCGAGCCTTCCCGCCGGAGACACGTACGTCGTCACCGATGTCCGCGGCACGATCCGCATCGACACCAAAGGCGTGGTCAAGCACGACGAGCGGACTCTCGGCGCCATTGCACGATCCCGCGACGGCAACATCTACGGCACGACGTGGAGCACCCTCTATCGCCGCGATGCGAAGAACGGCTGGGTCACCGTCGCGGCATACGGCAACAAGGTGAGCAGCGCGCTCATGCTCGTCAAACGCATCGAGCTCGCCGTGGGTCCTGGAGCCGAGCCGATCGTCACGGTGTTGGGAGACGAGTACTGGTCTGGGAAGATGCAGAAGAACATGGTCATGGTTGGGACGACGATCTCGGTGTCCCCCAAGGCGCTCGACGGAAGCGGGATCCTCTGGGGCGGCGGCATCGAGAAGGACGAGCTCTATCGCATCGACGGGCTCAAGGACCCGCAAGTCATCTCGTGGGCTCGGCACCCGATCCGAAAACTCGTCGGTCGCGCGGACGGCGGCGTGGTCTTGATGACGGACAACGCGGTGCAGTTCGGCGCCGAGACGCTCGACAAGACCGTGGAGCTGAACGCCCTCGCCAAAGACGCGACGCTCGGCGTAGGCCCCACCGGCACCATCGTGATTCGCTCGGGGGACACCCTCGTGTTCGTCTCGCCCGACGGCGGCGTGACGACCGTAAAACAAAAGGGCGGCGACGTGCTCACAGTCGACGGGCGCAGCCGCGTGTGGACCGCCATCGGCGACGAGCTCCATGTCATCGACGCGGACGGCAAGAACACAGTCGTCAAGGGTGTGAGCGGGATGGGGATCGAAAAGGCCATCGCCATCGTGACCACCGACGGCGGCGCCGACATCAAGTAGCGCGACTGCGCGACTTCCACCCCGTGAGTGGCACGTTGCAATGTCTACAAAAGCGAAAGGTCGCCCTCGCGAACGAGAGGCGGCCTTCTTCGGATTCACAGCTGCGGTCAGGGGCGCAGCTTGCCTTGCGTCGCGCACGTGGTGGTCGACGCGGGCGAGAGCTTCGCGCCCGAGAGGGTCGCGACGCCGGTCGTCGTGTTGATGCGAATGCGTCCTGCGCCACCGCCGCCTCCGCCTGCGGTCGAGCCCGGCATCACGGAGCCATTCGTGCCGTTCAGGACGCCCGCCGCGCTTCCATTGCCGCCGTTGGATCCGCGCACCGGATCGTGACCGCCGAGCGCGACCTGGTCATCGCCTAATGCGTCTGCGCCGCTGTTGCCGAGGGCGCCCTCACCACCACCACCGCCGTTCGCAGCGAGCGTGCCGCTGATCGTGACGAGCGGCGACTCGAGGAGGATCGCGCCGCCGCTGCCGCCGCCCGAAGCCTCCTGGGTCGACGCTGCGCCGCCGAAACCGCCGCCACCACCGCCGACGTGAACCAGGCCTGTGATCGCGATCGTGAGGCTGTTGCCCGCGACGAGTTGGATCGCGCCGCCGCCTGCGCCGCCGTGAGCATCGCTCGCTCCTCCAGAGGAGCCACCGACGAGCGGAGCCAACTCCGGGCTACCAAACACGGTGCCACCCACGGCCGCCGGTCCCGGCTGTTCGATGGCGCCAGCGCCGCCCACGCCGCAGTAAGAGCCGCCGCCCGCTGCGGAGCTCGAGGTCCCTGCACCGCCGCCACCGAGCCCGCCGCCTTTGCTGTTGGCCGTGGGTTGCGTTGCACCACCGCACACTGCGACATCCGACTTGCCTGCGGCGATCAAGCGACCAAGGATGTTGATCTGATCGAGAGCGACAAACACGATCGGATAGCTCCCGCTCACGGTCAGCTGCGCGGTCGGCTCGATGCGGATCGAGCGAGCCACATACACGCCGACCTTCGTGCCGTCCGACTGGGTCGCGAGCTTGAAGGCAAGTTCGCTACTGGCGACGCCGCACGTGAAGGAACCCAGCTCGCCCGAGATGATGTCGCAGTTCGGTTCGGTGACGACAAGGTCGCCGACCTTCGAGAGGTCCATGCCGCTGAGGTCCACGTTGGAAGGTGAAAAGCCAAATGCTGCGGGTTTGCCGGGACCCGCGTCTGGCACGCCGTTGTTCACGGTGTTGACGGTGCACGCGCTCCCAAACGAGATCACTCCGAACAACGCACCAAGGCACAAGAAGCTTTTCATCGATCCTCCAAGATTGCCGCGGCACGCGTGCCGGGAAGCGGAACCTACGTCTCGAGGTCCTCATGGTCGAACGGCAAATCGTTTACGACAGGCGTAAATGCCCTGATTTGTAGGGCGCTTCGAGCGAGTGATCCAACTCGGATAAGCTGGTGCGATGTTGACACCTCGTGCCAGAGACCCGATCTCGTTGATCGAAGCGGCCTACGATTTCGAAGTCGACGAGGACGCGTGGCTCTCTCGCGTGCGCGACGCGGCTCGCTCTTTCATGCCCGCACGAAACGTCCGCGCGGCGTTCTCGATGATCTATCGAACGCCGAACCCTTCCACATTTCGCGTGGAGTGCGCGAGCGCGCACGGCATGGACGCCGCGAGCACCGTGCGCGGGCTACAAGCAGACCTTGCGCTCGATCCGGAATACCTCGACCGAACGTTGCTGGTGAAGACATGCGAGTACGTGAGCGCGGTGGCGGGCTGGGAGCAGCAGGCGAACTGGGGAGCGGTGCGCGCGGCATACGGCGCCGTGGACGGCTTTGTCGTGAACGGCATTGATGCTGCGGGACTCGGCGTTGTCACGATCGTGCTGGTATCGGCGAGAGTGAAGGTGCCGGATGCCTGGCGCCAGACGATCTCGCGTGTCGCCGCGCATACGGTGGCGGCCCTTCGTGTTCGCAGGCAACTGACCTCCGCGAAGGCGCGCCTCGCCAACGCAGACGCGATCCTCACGCCCGACGGCCGCGTGGAGCACGCTCTCGGCGACGCACGCAGCGCAAGCTCGCGCGAGCTCCTTCGCAGCGCGGCGCGAGCCCTCGACAACGCGCGAGGTCCGCTGCGACGCAGCGCCGCCGATCGCGCCGTCTCCCGCTGGAAGGTGCTCGTGCGCAGCCAGTGGTCGCTGCTCGACCACTTCGAGCGCGACGGCAAGCGTTACTTGCTCGCATGCA
>JAYVXK010001056.1:0-11282 GCA_043785265.1 Myxococcales bacterium
CCCAGACGGCTCCATCCTGATGAGCGCGACGCACTTCCGAACGTGGTTTCCTGGTGTGCCCTCGCGACTCTTCGATACGAAATCGGGCCTAAAACTAGCGGCTCCAGGGTGGGACAATGCGATCACCAACGGCGGCACTCCGGCATTTTCGCCTGACGGCAAAGAGCTGGCGTACGTGCGCGAAGACCAAGGCGGCCACTCGCTGGGCGTCATGGACTTCAACATCAAGACCAAGACTTTTTCGAACGCTCAAGTCTTGGCGACGGACAACACCACCTTCCTTGCGTGGCCTGCATTCACAGCCGACAGCAAGTGGGTCGTCTACCACGCAGGCAGCAATGCTCAGTTCGAGACTGACGCCAATGCCGTGGGTGATCTCTTCATCACAGACATGGCCACGCACACAGTTCACCGCCTCGACCAGCTCAATGGTTACAAGACCAACGGCACCTATCTCCCAGCCAACGATCCTGCGCTGAACTTCGCGCCCACCGTGTTGCCAGAGGCAGTAGGTGGATACTTCTGGGTCGTGTTCACCAGCCATAGGTCGTATGGCAACACCCTTCCCTCCAAAGACAACAACGACGTGTACGGCAAGCTCTGGGTCGCGGCGCTCGATCTCAATCCCACCCCAGGGTCCGACCCAAGTCATCCTGCCTTCTACTTGGACGGCCAAGAGACCAAGGCGGACAACCTTCGCGGGTTCTGGGTGCTCGACCCTTGCAAAGCGGACGGCGTCGGCTGTTCGTCAGGAGACGAATGCTGCAACGGGTTCTGTCGCGGAGCAGACGGCGGCTTGGTCTGCGTGCCTCCACCAGGCGGGTGCGCCAATGAGTTCGAAAAGTGCACGACGAGCGCAGACTGCTGTAATCCAGCCGATCAGTGCATCAACGGCAAGTGCGCCTTCGTTCCGAACTAGAACTCAAATTCCTCCGCCTTCGGTGAAGTCGTAGACCGGATCGTTGAACTCACCGATGCGTTGATGCATGAGGGAGTAGGTTCCCATGAGCATCAACGGTGGTGAGTAGATGTGCAAGGTGACGAGGTCTTCGCCGTCAGGTTCGATGTTGGAGATCTGGTGGATGTCCGTGTCACGACTGGAGCAGACCAGTCCTGCTTGCAGCTTGCGTGAGCCTGTCGAAAAGAGGTGACCCGCTCGCGTGCGTTCGAACGTCGTCTCCAGAGCGATGCCGCGCATCACGCGCACGACGCAACTCGAACCTCGATGATCATGGATCGGACTGCGTTGACCGTTGCGCCAACACAGCACGAGCGCATGGTAGGCGTCTCCGTTGCGGAGGAGATTGCGACGATAGCCGTGGTCATTGAAGAGCGCATGAGGCTCGAGCGAAGCGAGATCGAGTTCGAGCGCTCGAACTTGCGCGTCGAGGAAGTCGAGCGGCACGGCGTCGGTATAACCATCCAACCGCGCGAAAAATTCATCGAGCAACATGCCAGCCTCGAACGACCCGTAGCGCGGTCAGCGTCTTCCGTCTAGTGCTGCTCCAGGCCGCGTCGTCGTTGATCGGCAGGGTGCCAGTCGTCCACGCGATCACGCGGATGGACGGGACCGGCGAAAGGTAGGCCGAAGGCTGCGTCCAGGTCAGTAATCCCGCCGGTTTTGACGTAAATGGTTTTGCGCGCATAAGGCAAAAAGAACATTCGGAATGGGAAGAAGTTTTTCACGACCACCACGTCTGCCTTCCAGATGCTGAGACCCACGTCGGTGTAGAACGCCGGCATCATCACCATGGGTGCACCCGCGGTGACCACGATGATCGTCTTGCCGTGCTCCACGACCGCGACACGACCAAAAGGACCTTCGGCGTGCACGGACCGAATACGCGCGCGAATGGGAAGAGACTTGGTGCGCTTGGGATCGAGCTTACCTCCCAGCTCAGTCTCGATGTGCGCACCCACCCCGCGCTCATGACAGAGAGCGACGACGTCGGCATCGCGCACGGCACAATAGGTCACGAGGTCTCGCCCCTCGTCCAGCAAGGCGCTCACCAGGCCAGTGCTCTCTCCAATGGAGCCGGCGGTCACCACATCGGAAGCGTCTGCGAGCACGACGACACCGAGAGTGCGTGCGATGGTGGCCTTGCGTGCTTCGCGAATGGCTTCCCCTGCGTTGGCAAAAGGTGGAGGCATGACCTTCCTGACCTCCCAACATGCGTCTGCCAGTTCTTCTGCGAGTTCGTCTGCCAGTGCTTGATCGCGATTGGTGTGCACCACGGTGCTCCAGCCCAGCTCGGAATCGTCATTCCACATGTGGACCGAGAAGATGCTCGCATCAACGACACGCCTATTTTTCAGCATCCGTCGCAATCGTGAATAGATCGCGCGCATGGGCGGAAGAAACTCGATCGTCGTACCGCCACCCAAGATCATCGGAAGCGATCGCCAGGCCGTCGTGACCTCCACCTCGCCTGTCAGACTTCGGAGCAATGCGCGTGTGGCGCGCGCCGCGGCCTTCGCATGATCGCGGTGAGGATTGGTATGATAGGCGCTGAGGATGTCGATGGCCTCGACGCGAGCACGTGTGGTGTTGCCGTGAAGATCAAAACTCGCTGCGATCGGTTTGCCACCCGTCGCCTCTTTGACGACGCGCGCCAGTCTGGTCTCGGGATCAGTCATGCTCTCCACGCCCATGGCACCATGCAGGGCGAGAAACACTCCATCCACCGGACCCACCTCGCGAACACGCTGAAGTAGGCAATTTTCTAGTGTGTCGTAGCACTTACGAGAGAGAGGCCCGCCTGAGATTGCCCAGGCACTGAGCAGCGGAACGATCTCCACGTCGGCGTCTTCGAAGCTGCGCGCGGCCTGGGCGAACCCCGACAGCTCGAGGTTTTTCATGTAGCCCTTCACCTCTTGTTCGCGAGGCTCGACGATGCGCATGAGGGCGTCACCCGATACCAGGTGGGTGCGCTCGAAGTCTGCGAGCGTGGTGAGGACCGGAGAGAGGGCGTTGGTCTCTTGCATCACGCGACCGAACGCGATGCGAAGTTTTTTCTTCACGCGAGCTCGATGTTGATGCTCGCCTCACCGACGCGGAGACCCTTGGCGCGGACGGTGACGACTCCCTTACCGACCACCACGAACGCGACACGCTTGGTGGACACGGTTCCGCGACTGCGCATCATGAAGATCGATTGATCGAATTTGCCTCGGCCCCAGCCATCCAAGTGCTCGGCGCAGACACGCGCGTCACCCTCGATTTTCAGGCCTTTTCCTTCTGCTTCGACGAACACACGCGCATCGAACGCGCGCGTCTTGGCGCTCGAAAGAACGAATGACGGTAGGTAGCCAGCGTTGTCGACTTCTACCTCGACGCGATGAGCGCCATCCGACAGGAGCTTGGTCTCGACATGACGAATCCCCAGCTTGGGTGCGAGCGCGGCCATCCTCAGGAACATCTTGCTCTGGCGTGTGCATATCGCATCGATCTCTTCGAGCGGCGGATTGCTCATTCCTACGCGCATGTCGAAGCCACCGACCTCGACCTCTCCCAGTTGAGGATGCTTGGCCTTCCTCCAGGGTAAAAACACTCGCGATTTATTGCTCTCTTGGTCCCACTTGGCAAAGCGGATGAGATCGTCCTTGGTGAGGTGCGTATAGTATTCGACGAACTTCTTGGGTCGGGTCGCACCGATCACTTTGAACAAGTCCCAGAGCTCGCACACGAGCGCCACGGTTCCCAACTGGTGATAGGCAAATTCTGTGAGGTCACCATGCAGGGGCTTGTCGGGTTCGTAGGTGAACTCCTCGTAGCCGCTGACCGTCGGGTACCCTCCGTGAGTCTCTCCCCACTCGGCGATCTGGCGATAAAGAGCCAGATCGCGTGAGTCCATCTTGGTGTCTGGTGCTGCGCCGAGCGGGCGAATGTAGACACCACCAAACGTGTGGAGATTGAGCCACGCAAAGATGTGAGGACGCGCACTGGTGAAGTCGACCACCGCTCGCGACTCTGGTTCACTCGTAGGATATCGACCCGCGCCCGCCTGCTCGGGCTCTGGCATCCATGCATAGGGGAAGTTCCGGTTGATGTCCGTGTCGTTGTCCGACAGGTAGTAAGGATCGGGCACCGTGCCGGTGTAGTTCTCGATCATTCCCTCGGGGTAGACCTTGTAGAACGGCCCTGGGTCTTCCAATCCGCGGTGGACCATGACGTTCGGAACCTCTGTCGACTCCACGAACTCGCCGGCGGGATCCTGTTGTCGCATGACGAGAGACAGACCGTCTCCGTCGATGTCGCGCAGCACCCAACGAGGCGTCGGCGCGTGCGGACGTTTGTCTCGTGCGTTGGAGCGCACGTATCGACCTTGCTGCAACACGGTCTCTGCGCCGTCGGGGCACATGCGAGGCATCACGTAGAACAAGACGTCGCGCAGACGCTCGCACACGTGCTTGGGAAGATCGTGGATCGTGCCTGTTTCATGCAGCCGAATCACATCTTCGGCGATGCCGAGCGCCACGCTCGATCCGCACAGCTCGGTCGCGTGCATGTTCCCGTCGACCCACACCGCTGGCCGCGTGCGGTCGCGATCACGACCAATCACCAGCACCCAGAGGTCTCGTCCTTCTTCGGTCTTGCCGATCGACTCGACCTTGACGAAGTCTGGGTGGGCCTTCTCCCAGGCACGCATGGTGTCGGTGATCTCGGAGAAGGAGACGTAGTTTTTTCGAAACGAGAGCATGGGGGCGGCGAGCATGCCTTGGGTAGCCCGGCGCGAGAAGCGAGAAGTGCTCAGCCGACCGAAAGCACGCGCGCCTTACGACAGCGCTTCGCGGACAAATCGATCCCCAGTGCGTCGAAGCCAAGTTCGTTCGCGACCGCCAGCACTGTGCCGTAACCGCAAAAGGGATCGACGACAGTGGCAGTGTTCGTCTCTTCTCTGAGGTACTCACAGGCATGGCGAGCTGCGGTGACTCCCATCGCACGCGTCCACGTCATCAGACCTGCGTCAGGCAGCACGTCGGCGCGTGGTTTCTTTGGCGGACGCGCGGTGAGCGAGATCGCAATCATGTGCGAATAGTTCGCGCGACCTTGACCAAGCGTTCCAGCTGGATGTCGACATACGATCTTGTGCCATAAAATATGGGCTTTCGTGCGATCGGCGGCGCACATCACGAGGTGACCTTTGTCGATCCAAGTGCCTTGGTGACGAATGTCTGTTTGATAAAAGATCGACACGCCGGCTCGAGGCACCCATGAGATGACCCGGCTCGCTGCGTCGATGAACCACTCGCGCCACGCGTCGAGATCGAGAGGGACCTCAGTCACGTCGGGCAACGAGGTGATCACACTCGCATGAAGCGGCGCGGGGTTGTGAGCGAGCCACGCGAGTGCCTCGGCGACGACGACCTCACGCTGCATGCGGTTACCCTATACTCTCGAAGCATGCGCGTGGTCTTGCTGCTCCTCGTCATGGCTTGTCAAAATCCAGAAGTGTCGGTCGTCGACGCGACGCCTCCGCCTGTTCCCACCGTGCCTGCCACTCCAGAAGCCATCGCTCATGCGCATTGGGTGATCGTGGCAGATGCGAGCAAAGTGTATACGCCAGCGCGGCGCATCGATGCCGAGAACCGGGTGAAGGTGGCAGGCAACGTCAAGGTCCTCTCTGCGCTCGACTCGATGGCCCATCAAACAGCCACGATCGAGGGCATTCGCAGCGCATCGCAAATCGCGAGAGATGGCCAAACGAGCCTGCACGACGCGCCTCTCGAGACTCTCCTCGGCGACGCGGGAGACATGGTGTTGCACGGACTCGTCGCGACCGCGTGCAACGACCATGGTGACGTGGCCGCCACGAAAGCATTGCTCGCTGCGCTGCGCGAGATGCCTCTGCCTCGAAAGACCGACTCGCACGGGATGATCTTTCAAGCAGAAAACGAGCGTGCTGCGTTCGATCAAGAGATGAAGATCGCGCTGGGAGAGAAGGCTTTTGCTGCGATCAGCAAGGACGCGCCTCCACCGAAAAAGAACATTCCCTGAAGGTGCGTCACTCGAGCGCGGTGACCCACGCGTCGTCCGCACCGCCCAGCCATCGCCATGCCTCTCGTAGTTCTTCGGCGATGGGAGCCTCGAAGACGACTGGCTCTTGCTTCGTCATGCTGGGGACGCTGACCCACGCGCAATGCAGACCGATGCGCGTGAGCTCTGTGATCGCGCCTGTTGCGCTGACGACTCGTGATCGGCCGCCATAGGCAGAGTCTCCGAGGAGAGGCGCACCCGCGTGACTCGCATGCACGCGAATTTGATGCGTGCGACCGGTGATGGGAGTGACGGTGAGCATGCACGCGTTCTTGGCGCGAGATGCGACGCGGAACCTTGTTTCAGCTGGGATCGCGTCTTTGCCATTGACCTTGCGCAGACGAGGATCGCGCGTGCGACCGATCGGCGCGCTCCACACGCCAGCATCCTCGAGGTTCATCGAAGTGGTGATGCCGACATAGCGTCTTTGGTACTCGCCAGCGTCTCGCGCGCGTGTGAGGTGTTCGCGCGCGAGATCGCTCGTCGTAAAAATGACGACCCCGCTCACGTCTCGATCGAGACGCGACGTCGGATGCAGCGAGCTGGGATCGAGATGCGCTGCGCGAGCGACCCACGCCACGAGAGTGCCTTCGTGACCTCTGTGATCAGAGATCGTGGGCATGCCTGATGGCTTCGCGGCGACGACCAGGCCGTCTCCGTCGAACAACAATTCGGCTGTCCCGGCACCGTCCGTGGATCGAGCGTCGTAGACGCTGATCTCGTCGCCCACTCGAACGTCGTAGTTCGCGACGACGCGCTTTCGCCCTAAAAATACGCGGCCCTGAGCGATCGCGCTTGGAGCCTCGTTCATCGCGGCGAGCACGTCTTCGATCGTGCGTGACGGCACGTCTCCAGCTTCGCTGGAGTGTGGTCTACACCAGGTCGAGTCGACTGTGACGACCCAGCGTTTCACGAGGGCAGTTCTTCGCGATCGCGCGAGAGTCTCTCGACGGTGCCGCTGCCGCCGTCGATGCGCAGTCTCTCTCCAGTGCGCACAACCCGAGTGATGCCCTCGACATTCACCACGCTCGGCACACCGAGCTCGCGCGCGACGACCGCTGCGTGTGAGAGCGGCCCGCCGAGCTCGGTCACGACCCCTGCTGCGACCAGAAACAACGGAGTCCAGCCGACGTCGGTCGTGTGCACGACCAAGATCTCACCTGGCTGAAGTTGGCCAATTTCGCTGGGTCCATGAAGAACTCGAGCGCGCCCTTCGACGATGCCCGCGCCGGCTGGCAGGCCACGGAGCGTGCTCGCGCCTGAAGGTGGCATCAAGACGGTCGACGGAGCGCCAGTGAATGTCGCAGGAGGATCAGGTCGCGCCAGATCGCGTGCGTACTCTGCGCGGCGCAAACGAACGACCGGTGCCAGATCGGTCCGCGCGCTACGGAGCGCCTGACTGATCTCATCCACCGTGAGGAAGAAGACGGGCGGAATGGCTCCGATGGGGGTGCCCGCGAGCGCACGAGTGCCTTCTGCGAGTTCTGGCATCAAACGCGCGAGGCGTCGGTCGGCGTCGAGCGCGACGTGTCGCATCGTGCCGAGCACGCGTGTCACCCAACCGCGCATGCGCTCGCGCAATCGGGCTGCTTTCTGGGCTCGCAAGGCGATGTGACGGAGAGCCGTCTGCTCGAGGAAACCGAATTTTGGCAGCAACCGCTCTGTCTCACCGTCCGCGTTTGCGCGTGCGCGAGCGAGGAGCGGCTCGACATCGAGTGACTCACCACGGAGCGCGACACGGAGCATCGAGAGGACGGGCCGCGGGTCTTCACGCCAACGCGGGGTAGACAGCTCGGCCTCGCGAACCGCACGCTCTCCATACAACTCGAGAAAGCTCACGAGAGCGCGACGGGTTGGACCCTCGTTGATCGCGTCGAGGCCTTGTGTCGCGGGGTCGAGCAGTGCGGCTTTTGCTTCTGGCTCGCGTTGCGCGAGTGAGACCACGCGCATCAAGCCAATCGCAGGGCGGGCACTCTCCAGATCACGAATGCCGCTGGTCAGCGCTTGCGCGATGCGCTCTGCATCGATGGGCGCCACGCGTGAGAGCAGCATCGTCAAGAGGAGGTGAGTCCCCAACGCGCTCGATGCGCAAGTGAGCATCACAGTGCCGGTCTTCTCGAGCATCGCTTGCACATCGCCGATCGTTCGCGCGAGCGCTTCGTCCGGTAAAATGGCCAGATCGAGCGCATGGTTGCGCTTGAGCGCGAGGGCCGCCCACACTTCGAACTCATTGACTTGCTCGTCGAGTCGCAGCTGCTCTTTCACGAGGCGTGTGATCGTCAGCGGGAGCTTCGCGTAGAAACTCTTGCGTGAGACCTCTGCCATTTGCATCGACAGAACGTCTGCGCCACCACCGCCGCCGAGTTCAACCAGTGTGCGCGGGTCGAGCCAAGGCACTTGCGCGGCGATGTGCATGAACGCAGTGAGGTTCAAGTAGACGCGACCATGCACACTGGAGACGAGACGTGCGCTCTTGGGCACCGAGCAACCGAGCGTGGCAAAGGCTTGTCGAAAACCAGCCTCGCTAAAGGCTCCGGCGACGGACCACGTGAACGGCGTCGCGACTCCAGGGAGCGCTTCACCGACGTTGACGTTGCTCCACACGGTCGCCGCGTCTCCGCCTTCTGGAAAACCTTGTCCGGTGGCAGGACGCGCTTGCACGATCCACACGCGAGTGTCGTCGACGGCGAACTCTAGGTCCCAGGCGATGTCTTCTGCCTTTTCGAGCCGCTGCGCGATCTCTGCGAGCTGGGAGATTTGTTCGCCAGAGAGCGCCGGGAGCGTGCCTCGTTGCGATGGTTTTTGTTCGATGCCCTTTTCGCCCACCACCAACATGAAGGGTTTGCTCGCGATCACCGATTCGACGACGCGGCCTCGATCGTCGACACGCAGCAAATCAGGGGTCGCCATGCCATCGACGACAGGCGCACCCAAACCGAGAGCCACATTGATGATGCGCTCGCGACGAAAGTTGGAGTGCGGCGCCCGTGTGAACATGACTCCTGCGCTCTTGGCGACGATCATTCGCTGGAACACGACCGCCATGCTCACGTCGCGGACGCCGCGCGATGCGAGATAGGCGAGCGCTCGACCCGATGCGATCGACGCCCACACTTCGCGAATCGCGTGGGCGAGATCGTCTCCGCCACGCACACCGAGTCTCGACTCTGCGATGCCCGCCATCGACGCGACCGATCCGTCTTCGAACGTCGCGCTCGATCGCACGGCCAGTCCCCAAGGCAGGCGCGCTTCGTTGTCGGCCCACAACCGCGCGAGTTCTTCGGTCAGACCTTTGGGCAACTCTGCCGCGAGAAAATGATCGCGCGCTTCGGCTGCGCGTTCGAAGTTCGAGCGACCGGCCGCACCACGCAAGAGAGCTTTTGGTTCGCAACCTGGTGGCAACTGACGAAGCGCCTCTGCGAAGGCCGTCGCGGGGAGAACCCACGCGTCTGGCACAGCGAAGCCTTGTCGAACGAGCCACGCGAGACGCGCAGCTTTGCCGCCGACCAGACGCGGATCGTCAGCGCCACGTTTTTCGACGATCGAAGTGAGAGGGACAATCCACACGGAAAGCTCGCGAGTCTACCTTGGTTTGACAGCGCTGCGACGTGTCGTCATCAGCTGCGGAACGTGCCGCTCTTCTTGGCTTGCCCGAGCAGCTCGATGTCTTGCTCCTTCTTGAGGAGGACGCCCAAAAACGGCAACTCGCGCACGAAGCGCTCTTGCCCGATTCCAGCTGTTTTCAGCACTGAAATCCAATCGACGAGTTCGCTCGTCGAGGGACGCTTTCGCAGACGAGGCAGCGCGCGCAACTCGTAAAACTTGACGACGGCCTGGTCGACGAGCGCCTGATCGATGCCCGGATGGTGAACGCGCACGATGCGCTTCATCAACTCTTGATCAGGAAAGTCGATGAAGTGAAACACACACCGACGGAGGAACGCGTCCGGCAATTCTTTTTCGTTGTTGCTCGTGATGATCACGATCGGGCGTTCGCGCGCGACGATCTCGTCCCCCGTTTCGGTGACGACAAAGCGCATGCGGTCGATCTCGTGGAGCAGGTCGTTTGGGAACTCGATGTCTGCTTTGTCGATCTCGTCGATGAGCAACACGCGACGACCCTTGGGCTCCCGCGCATAGTCATACGGAGTCTCCGCCGACGGCACATCCGCGCCACGCGCGGTGTGGTCTACACTAGTCGAGGCGAACGCGCGACCGAGCGGACCGAGCTTGATGTAGCGGCGAATGTCTTTGACGTCGCCGTCGCCAAAACGTGCATCATACAGTCGTTGCACAGTGTCGTAGACGTAGAGGCCGTCCTGCGCGCGCGTCGTCGACTTCACCGGCCAAAAAATGAGCGGCAGTGAGAGCGACTCTGCGATGGCTTCCGCGAGGAGAGTTTTGCCGGTGCCCGGCTCGCCTTTGACGAGCAGCGGACGCTCGAGCGCGAGCGCGCAGTTGACGGCGGCTTCGAGCGACTCGTTGGTGAGGTAGGTGGACGTGCCTTCGAAGCGACGAAATTCTTGGCTCACATCACTCGATGTAGGCCGCGGGCACTCTCACAGCAAGCCGCATCACACGTTGGATGAGCTCGCAAAGAAGCTAGCCGGATCGCTGAACACACGCGTGAACGTGCGAGCGAGCATGCCAGCGTGATAGCCGTCCATCACACGATGATCGAAGGCCACGCCGATCGTCACGCGCTTGCGAATGCAAAGTTGCCCGTCGTGCACACTCGGCGCATCGCGCACCGCGCCGAGTGTCAGAACGATCGGCACACGCGATAGGTGCAGCAGAGGAGCGTGCCCTGCGGTGATGCCAAACGTACCGATGTTGGTGACCATCGCAGACCCAAAAGCGTCATGCGGAATGCCAAAACTCCGCAGGTCCATGTTCCAATCGTAGGAGAAGTACGCGCCTGTCGTGGTCGCCAAACCAACCAACCACGAGGGCAGCGAGGCGATCGCTTCTGAAGCGCGCGCTGTCTCGGCGTCGCTCTTTTTTCGGATGGCGGTCGCGCGTTCTTTTAGGTCTTTGGCGATCTCTTCGAGGCTCTTCTCGTCCGCGTGCATGACCTTCGCGCCCGCCAGATTCGACTCGCCGGTCTTCGTTTTCGCCGCGGGTTTCTCGGTGTCGTTCTGATCGTCGAAGAACGCCACCTGAAAAAAGATGTCGATCGATTCGCGCGAGACCAAGCGCCCTCGAGACGCAAACGCATTCACTTCGGGTCGCTCCGCAATCGCCA
>JAYVXK010001057.1:0-3510 GCA_043785265.1 Myxococcales bacterium
GTCGAAAATCGCGGCGACGGCGTGCGTGGTAGCGCGAAGAGTCCTCGTCCCCCGCCAGGAGCGCAACTGGCGATCACTCATGTCGAGGTCGTCCAAAAACTCGACGGCGCCACGCTCGTGTCTTGTCGACTCGAGACGGGCCGCACGCACCAGATTCGCATTCACCTCGCCGAAGCCGGTCATCCGATTCTCGGTGATCGCGTTTACATAAGAGGTTATCGAGGCGACGAAATTCCGGCGCCGCGCCTGATGCTCCACGCAGCAGAATTGGGATTCGTGCATCCTGCAACCAATCGCGAATCCCGCTACGAAGAGCCGGTTCCGCGCGATTTTCAAGAGACCTTGGCGCGGCTGGCAACGACCTAGTGAACCATGAACCAAGTCACATTGGGTGTGACTTCCAAGTGGAAATGGTTGCGGTGTTGCCAGTTGTAATCGGGCGTCAATTCGACATTGAACAAGTGAGCGTCCGCGGCTTCGCATGCGAGCTTGCGAAGAGTGAGCGCCTCGGGTGTCGACGGGGCGGGACCCGTACCGGCGCCGCACGTGGGTGCACCGATGGCTCCATGAAAGTCGCGCTCGACTTGCAACGTGGTGCCGTCTTTTTTCACGAAGCTCCCTGCGTCGATCGCGAGTCCGCCGCTGTGTTGCTTGCCGATGTGACCGGCGGCCCATCCACGCGCGGAGGGCGGGCGATAAACCGACATATGTACGACCTCGACCACGTCGTACTTGGCGAGGATCACCGAGAAGTCGTCGAGCGCGAGCACCAACCGACAATCGAGAATTTCGTAAGGCGACGTTGGCCGCGCAGACGCGGGCAATGCAGAGTGAAAACTCACGCCGTGCAATTTGCTGGTGAGACGAACGGGGGCAAGAACACCGCGTGCTTCAATGACACGGGCGAACGAAATCGTGCGTCTGCCGAGCTCGGCTTCGCATGCGGCGCGATCCATTTTCGAGTACTTCATCGCCGGTGCGTTCGTCGCGTTCGGAACGAAATTCACCATGCCCGAAGGTTGCGCGAGAGCCGCGGTGGCATCCGTCGCCGATTGCGTCTCTTCTGTGGTGGTGATCGATGCCTGCGTTTGCGAGGTCGTCGTGAGGGCTGGGCTGTCTGCGCTCCCCAAGGTCGTCCACGCGAGCACGATCGGCGCGGCCCACCAGCCCTGCGGACGGAACATCCGCGCCCGAGGCGTGGTGTGGTCAATACGAGAGAGCCGCCGCATGGGTGCGACTCTAGCGCAACCGCTCAAAATGGCCAGATTCCGACCCGAGCCTCAAAGCGCTACACTCCATCAAGTCCATGACCGAGCTCAACCACCGCGCGAGGCAGATTCTCTACGCTGCCATCACCGAGTTCGTCTCGACAGGCGAACCTGTTGGCTCGCGCACGCTCTCGAAAAAAGAAGGCATCGAGCTTTCTGCCGCGAGCATTCGCAATGTCCTCGCCGACCTCGAAGACCTCGATTACCTGCATCAGCCGCACACGAGCGCGGGCCGCATCCCCACGGACAAGGCCTTTCGCTTGTTCATCGACGCGTTGATGGAGCTGCGCAAACTCTCCCCTGACGAACATGCGCGCATTCGTGAGCACCTAGAGGTCGCCGAGCGCGGCGGCAATGTGATGCGCGAGACCGGCAAACTCCTCTCCGAGTTGACCGGGACTGCAGCGGTGATCGTCGCGCCGCGCACGGAGGCGATGACCCTCAAGCATTTGCGCTTCATGCCCACGGTGGCTGGTGAGTTGCTCGCGGTGCTCGTGATGTCCAACGGGGTCGTGCAGAATCGTTTCTTGCGGAGCGCGATCACCGAGCCCGAACTCTCGCGCATTCACAACTTGCTCGACGACGTGATCGAAGGCCGAACTCTCCGCGACTTGCGCGAGCTGTTTTTGCGCCGATTGGCGACCGACCGCGTGCAAAATGACGAGCTCCGGCGTCATGCGTTCGAGCTCGCCGAAGCCGCAGTTCAAGGGATTTCGATCGAGAATGACGTGGTGATCGAGGGTCAGGCAAAACTCTTCGAGAAGCCCGAATTCGCGGGCGGCGCGGCGCTCAAGAGTGTCGCTGCATTGCTCGAAGATCGTGAGAGTCTCGTTCGCCTTTTGGACGCAACCCTTGAGGCCAAGGGGACGACGGTAGTCGTGGGCAAGGAAGCGGGCGAGCTCGGCGGCGGGCAGCTCGCGATCGTGGGTGCGTCCTATGGCGATCGCGGGCAACCCGTGGGCACCATTGGCGTGATTGGTCCTACACGCATGGACTATCCGAACGTGGTCCCACTCGTCACCGCGACGGCCAACGCGATGACTGCCGTCATGGAGGGCCCGTCAGTCGGCGGAACCCAGGCGCTCGGGAGCTCGCGCAAGTTGGATGACGACGAAGACGACGATCCCTGAGCGATCGCTCTCAATTGTTGTATTCTCGGCAGCTCTCATGCCGACGGCGCCCCCCGATCTGCCAGGGTCTTCAACGACCGATTCCCCGCTGGATCGCGCGCTCGCGCTCTTGCTCGCGGGCGAACGCGAAGCTGCGTTGCGATGGAGCGCAGCTGTCGTGGAGCAGGAGGATGCAGTCCCCAGCGCGTTGATTCTCACGTGTCGATTGCTCGCAGATGCAGGTCGCACCGAAGCGGCCACAGAAGGTTTTGAACTAGGCGTGCGTCGCGCAATCGATGCGGGCAACTTGCCACTCGCCGTCGCGGCCATCGCAGATTTGCGCGCGCTCGGCGTCGACACCAATCAACATCTCGATGAGATTTCGGCTGCATTTTGCCTCGGATCGTCGTGCCTCACGGAGACGGCGCCGCCCCCGCCACCGCTGCCTTCGTTCGAAAAATTCCAACCGCTCTCATCCTTCTTGACGGGACCGGCCCTGCTCTCGAAGGCGACACAGATCATTCATGCGGCCTCGCAGAAGTACGAAGGCTCCGCCGCGGCCGAGATCTTGTTCGCGCCGCTTCCGCTGTTCAGCTCGCTCGAAAAAGAGGGGCTGCGTGCGCTCATCGAAGCCTTCGAGATGATCACAGTGCCCGCAGGCAAAGAAGTGATCGTGCAAGGCGAAGAAGGCGCAGAGGCGTACATCGTCGCGCGCGGAGAACTCGAAGTTCGCCGCACGCCGGACGAAGCCCACTCGCACCGAGAGGCGCAACCTCAATCGATTACTCTGGCTCGTCTGACCAACGGCGCGCTCTTTGGTGAAATGGCGCTGCTGTCACGCGCGCCTCGCGCTGCCAGTGTCGTTGCATGCCGCCCCTCGATTTTGCTGGTCGCACGACGCGAGGCGCTCGAGGCCGTCGCCGAAAAACGCGCCGAAGTCGGCGTGGAACTCGCCGCGCACTGCCGCCGCCGCATGGTTGCAAACCTCTTGCGCACGTCACCGGTGCTCATCAACGTGCCTCCTGGGGAGCGTCAGGTACTGGTCGAACACTTCGAGACGCGTGTGTTCGAAAAAGGCGACAAGCTCATCGAAGAAGGCGAAGAGACCACAGGACTGCATCTCATCGCGAGCG
>JAYVXK010001058.1:0-3505 GCA_043785265.1 Myxococcales bacterium
GAAGTCAGCGTCCGCCTCGCGCAGCATGTTGATGTTGGCGCCGGCGCAGAAGAACTTCTCGCCGTGACCCGTCACGACCATGACATGCACGTCGTTGTCGAAGCGCGCTTCCAAGATCGCCGCATCGAGCTCTTTGAGCATCTCGTGCGTGTAAGCGTTGACCGGCGGATCATTGAGAGTGATGAAAGCGACACCCTTGTCCGTCGAATAGTCGATGAGAGTCCCCATTGGCTGTTTTTCCTGACTCACGCTTATCACCCGCGAGGGGCGTCTTGTCCAAGCTCATCTTTGCGCACGCGCAGGAACTGACTGCGACAGAAACAAGCTATCAACCCACGTTTGTAGGCAACGCTCGCGTGCTATGGTTCATCGAAATACTAGTTTCGGTCATCGAGCCGCTTAGTACCAGGAACGCTTGATCATGGATGCACATCGTCTGAGAGAGCAAATCAAAGCGCTGATCGTCAAGGAGTTGAACCTCGAGGGTCGCGACCCGGCCTCGATCGAGGACGACGCCCCCCTGTTTGGCGAAGGCCTCGGGCTCGACTCGTTGGACGCGCCCCAACTCGCGATGAGCATCGAAGAATCCTTCGGTGTGCGCATTCCTGAGGGAGAGGCTGCAAAGCCCATATTCAGGTCGGTTTCGTCGCTTGCGGAGCACGTCGAGCGTAGCAAGGCGGCATAGAAAGGCGTGCGCGTCTGGGTCACCGGCACGGGCACCACGTGTGCGCTCGGCGCTACATCGAGCGAGATGTTCGAGCGGCTCGTTCGTGGAGACCGAGCTCTTTCAGAGATCGATCTGTTCGACACGAGTGATCAACGCGCGCGCGTCGGCGGGCAGGTGAGAGGCGTGGTCGTCCCCAGCGGCCACGAGTGGTCGCGTGCGAGTGCGTTCGCGTTGATGGCCGCGCGCGAAGCCCTCGCAGAGGCTCGCATCGATCCCAAGCGCACGCGGGTTGGACTCGTCGTCGGCGGCACGACCGCAGGCATGTTCGAAGACGAACTCCGCGTCGCAGCCATGATGGCAAACAAGCGGCCGCGTCGCCCCGAGCAAGAGATGCGATCACACCCGCTCTCGTCCACGCTCGATGCCCTGCACGAAGAGATCGGCCCATTTTGTAGGCTCCGCACGGTCGCGAGTGCTTGTTCGAGTGGCGCGACTGCGTTGTGGCTCGGTCTGTCGTGGTTGCTCGCGAATGACGACATCGATGTCGTGCTCGCGGGTGGAACCGACGGCCTCTGCAGGCTCACGGTCACTGGCTTCAACGCACTCACTGCGATGGATCCCGAGTTGTGCAAACCGTTTGGGCGTTCGCGTCGCGGGATGAACCTCGGCGAAGGCGCGGGCTTCCTCGTCCTCGAGCGCGCAACGGACGCCAATCGTCGAGGCGCCATTCCGATCGCAGAACTCGGTGGCGTGGCTGTCGGTGCCGAAGCGCATCACATCACCAACCCCGAGCCGACAGGGGCTCGCGCCGCGCAACTCATCACGCGCGCCCTCGAACGCGCACGCGTGACCCCCGACATGCTCGACTACGTGAACGCGCACGGCACCGCGACTCCGCTCAACGACGTCATGGAAGCCAAAGCTCTCGCGCTCGCGCTTGGCGACCAACTGGAGCGGGTCTTCGTCTCGAGCTCGAAGGCGCAAATCGGCCACACACTCGGAGCAGCGGGAGCGATCGAGGCCGTCATTTCAGCCCTCGCGCTCAAGTCGGGTGTGTTGCCTCCCACCGCGGGTCTCGCGGACGTTGATCCCGAATGTGCCGCGCTCAGGCATTTGTTCGAAGCAAAGAAACTCGATCGCGTGCGCGCGGTGGTTTCGAGTTCGTTCGGGTTCGGCGGAATGGACGGAGCTGTCGTGCTCACTCAACCAGAGTTGTGTGCCGAAGCACCCTCGCGCACCGTCTCGCGCGTGGTGATCACGGGAGGCTCAGCGCTTGGTCCTCGTGGGCTCGTCACTTCGCGCGACGCGCCATCACTTGCATCCGGCTCTCCGTCGAGCGGACGCGTAGTCGACACATCGAGCACACTCGATCCAGCGCGCGCGCGACGACTCGATCGAGCAGGGAAATTAGCCACGATCGTCACGCAAGCCGCGCTCCGCGAAGCCGGCGCGGAGGGCGCTCTTGGCGAGAACTTTGGCGTGGTGATGGGCAGCGGCTACAGCGCAGTCGACGATTGCGGCGCCTTCATGAGGCGCATCGCGGAGAAGGGGCCGCGCCTCGCGAGTCCTGCCGACTTTCCGAATCTCGTTCCAAGTTCGCCGATTGGTCACGCGTCGATCTATCTGCGTCTGTTTGGCGCGCCTCTCGCGACCGCCGAGTTGCAGGCGAGCGCCGAGAGCGCCATCGCGACTGCCATCGAAGTCATCGCCGCAGGTGAAGCGGCCTCCATGGTCGCGGGCGCATGTCCCGTGGGCAGTGACTTGATCGACGAAGCGTTCGCGCCTTTGTTCTCCGACGGCACTGAAGACGCCGCGCGCGCAGAAGGAGCGGCAGCCGTGGCTCTCGAGTCGGAGGCAACAGCAGAAGCGAGAGGTGCGCGTCCACTCTGCGTCGTCGAGTCGTGCGTCATCAGCATCGGAGAGACGTTGGTCCTCGCGGCTCCACGCGATCCGTCTCGCGCACGCGTCGTCTCTCGCAGCACCGCTTGCGCGCGAGCCTGTATTTCAGGCACTTCATGGGAACCCGTGCAGACCACCAGTGTGGCCCCAGGCGCTGGAGATTCAGACGCAGCCAGTGGCCTCGCGGTCATCGCAGCCATCGGACTCCTTGCAAGCGCCGACTCCGAGACAGACGAAGTGCTCATGGTGGGTTCGCGTCCCGGACCCGGAAAGGCGACCACGCGCTACCATCTGCACTTGAGGCGACCGTGATGCGATGGGTTGGGGGCGCCCTCTGCGCGATGCTCGTCGCGTGTAGCGCACGTCCCGCAGAGACGGCCGTCTCGCAAGCAGATTGGGATCAGGCGAGGCAAGCGCTCGCACGAGTGAGATCGCATACACCGCGCGTCTCGTTCGTCGAACGCATTCGAGTCGCGTTCAAAGAACCGCGCACAGGAAAAGTGTTCGCTGGTCGAGGAGCTATCGCAGTCGATCCACACAACGCGCTGCGCATGATTTTGATCGGCCCCGCGGGCACCACCGCGCTCGACGTTTGGGCCACACCCGATCACTTTCGATTCGCGATCCCCGCGGCGAACATCCTGCGCAGCGGCGGAGCCGAGTCGCCTGCCGAGTTGCCAATTGGCTTCTTTCGCAGCTGGTTTCTGCGGCCTTACGAAGGACGCCTCTTGACGATCGATCGCGGTGACCTCGTGCTCGAGGATGAAAACGCCGTTCTGCGATTTTCGGGAGTGCTGCACCCAGGACTTGCTCCCGTGCGAGTCATGCGTCGCGAAGGCCGCACCATCGAGCTGCTCGAAGTCATCGATCGAGGTGCCCATCCACCCGTCGGCGAGCGCGTCCGCTATCGCTCGGTGTCGACTGGTCTCGAGGTCGAAG
>JAYVXK010001059.1:0-3499 GCA_043785265.1 Myxococcales bacterium
AAGCTCTGGAGCAGTGGCAGCCCAGAAGCGGCCGCCGAAAGTCGTCGCAGGCCGACGCATCACCGACGAAGCCACACTCGAAGTGATGAAGATGACCGTGGCGGGCAAAGTGAATGTCGACCTCTGCGCGAAGCTGCATGCCGCTGGCGCTCGCCCTGTTGGATTGCACGGCGCGAGCTCTGGAGCAGTGGCAGCCAAGAAGCGGCCGCCAAAAGTGGTCGCAGGCGCGGGTCCCGATCCGATCGACTTTGGATTCGTTGGCGATGTCACTGGAGTCAACCACGAGCTGCTCGATCTTCTTTTGAAAGGACATTTCGTACCCGTCCTGGCGTGCCTCGGATGCGACGAGTCGGGGCACCTCTTCAACATCAACGCCGACATCGTGGCCAACCAGGTCGCCCTTGCCACTCATGCGCGCGCGCTCTTCCTCATCAGTGACGTGCCGGGTGTGATGCGCGACATCGCTAATCCAGCGTCGCGCATCCCGCGCATGACGCGAGCAGACGGCAAGAAGGCCATCGACGACGGCGTCGTGACCAAAGGCATGATCCCCAAACTCGAAGAATCATTCGCTTCGATCGCAGCAGGCGTGTCCGAGGTGCACATCGTTGGCAAGCTTTCACGCGGAGATTTAGCCAGAGAAGTGAGAGAACCTGGGAGTGTCGGCACGGTGCTCGTTCCGTGATGCGTGTGGTGTTGGTCGACACGGGCATGGGCAATCTCGCGAGTGTCGATCGCGCGCTGACTCTCGCCGCCAAGCGCGCCGACAAGAGCATCGCTATCACGGCGAGCGGTGACCCAGACGTCGTGCGACACGCGGACGTCGTGGTGTTCCCCGGTCAGGGCGCCTTTCGTGATTGCGCGCGGGCGCTCGACCACGGGCTGCGTGAGGCGCTCCACGAGAGCGTCCGCGCCGGCAAACCTTATCTTGGGCTGTGCCTGGGACTCCAAATTTTATTCGTTTCAAGCGAAGAAGCGCCCGACCCGAACTCTCGCGGCCTTGGCATCTTCGACGGCACGGTGAAGCGTCTGCACTCCGCACCAGGCATCAAGATCCCCCACATGGGTTGGAACACCGTGGAGCCCGTGCGCGCGAGTCCGTTTTTGTCGGAGACTCCGGAGCACTATTACTTCGTGCACTCGTTTGCGGTCGCCCCCACGGATGGTTCGATCACTCTCGCGACCACCACGCACGGCAAAAGCTTCGTGTCTGCTGTGGCCAAAGACAATGTGCTCGCAGTGCAGT
Source organism: Myxococcales bacterium (assembly GCA_043785265.1). Lineage (GTDB taxonomy): Bacteria > Myxococcota_A > Polyangia > Polyangiales > Polyangiaceae > JANYHY01. The sequence goes on from JAYVXK010001059.1 coordinate 1,247, forward strand.
TTCACCCTGAAAAGAGCCAGAACGTGGGCCTGGAGTTGTTGCGAAAGTTTTGGAGTGCCAAATGGTGATCGTCCCCGCGATTGATCTCTTGAACGGCAAGGCGGTGCGACTCCATCAAGGCAAGTACGACGAAGTCACCATCTACGATGCAGACCCCGTGTCGCGCGCGCGAGCGTTTCGAGCCGCCGGTGCCACGCGTTTGCATGTGGTGGATCTCGAGGGTGCCAAGGCTGGGCGGTGCGTGCAGATCGAACTCGTGCGTGCGATCGCCAGAGAGTTTGGCGACGGGGTGCAAGCGGGTGGAGGCGTGCGTTCGCCCGAAGCAGCAGAGAGCTACTTCGACGCGGGCGCACAGCGTGTGGTGCTCGGCACTTTTGCGGCGAGCGATCCCACACTCGTTGTCGCACTAGCCAAGGCGCGCCCAAACCAAGTCATCGTGGCGGTCGACGCAAAAGACGGCATGGTGGCCACGAGCGGGTGGACGACGCTCTCGACCATGAGCGCGATCGATTTGGCGGCATGTTTCAAGGATGTTTCGGTCTTCGGTGTATTGTACACTGACATCGCGCGTGACGGGACTCGCGCTGGGCCAAACGTCTCCGCGACCGCGCGACTCGCTCTAGAGAGCGGGCTACCTGTGATCGCCTCTGGAGGCATCGGCTCACTCGACGACCTGCGCGAACTCGCGCAGCATCCCGGCATCGAAGCCGCGATCGTGGGTCGCGCAATTTATGATGGCGTGTTCACCCTCGAAGAAGCACTCGCCGCGGTACTGTCATCCTGAGCCGTGCGAAGGATCCCCCGAGTACACGGGGTTGGAGCACACGCTGACGGGCATTCACCCAGGGGATCCTTCGCTCCGCTCAGGATGACACTAAGTCGCCTCGCCGGTTCATCATGGCTTCTAGCTGCCCGCTGCCTCGCGACCGGTTTGTTCGACGTACTCTGCGTAGCCGCCGCCATAGACGTGGCGTGTCGTGGGAGTGATCTCCAGAACGCGATTGGTGAGTGCGCGCAAAAACTGTCGATCGTGAGAGACGAACAACATGGTGCCTTCGAAGTTCTTGAGAGCTTGCATCAGCATCTCTTTGGTCCAGAGGTCGAGATGGTTCGTGGGTTCGTCGAGCACCAAAAAATTCGGCGGATCGAACAGCATGGTCGCGAGCACCACGCGCGCCTTCTCACCACCTGAGATGATGCGACACTTCTTCTCGACGTCGTCTCCGGAGAAACCAAACGCGCCGAGCAGTGTGCGCAACGTGCCTTGAGTCGCGAGCGGAAAACTCGTCTGCAGTGTCTCCAGCACGCTCTTTTCGGGATCGAGAATGTCCATCGCGTGTTGCGCGAAGTAGCCCATTTTTACGCTGGCTCCGATGGCGACCTTTCCGTCGTCGGGTTGCGTGGCGTTGACGACAAGCTTGAGCAAAGTGCTCTTGCCAGCGCCGTTTTTTCCCATCACGCACCAGCGCTCGCCGCGTCGCACGAGCCAGTCGAAGTCGTTGTAGATGACCTTGTTGCCGTAACGCTTGCTCACGTGATCGAGTCGCGCGACGTCTTCGCCTGAGCGCGGGGGTGGTCGAAAATCGAAGTCCACGACCTTGCGTGAGCGCGGCGGCTCGACGACTTCGATCTTCTCGAGCTTCTTCACGCGCGACTGCACCTGCGCAGCGTGGCTCGCCCGAGCCTTGAAACGAGCGATGAACGCGCGCTCTTTTTCGAGCATCGCTTCTTGTCGATCGAACTGCGCTTGTTGCTGTGCCTGCCCGAGCAACCGTTGCTTGTCGTAAAAGTCGTAGTTGCCCGAATAGGTCACCAGCTCGCCGCCTTCGATCTCGACGATCTTGGTCACGAGTCGGTTCATCAACTCACGATCGTGCGACGTCATGACGACTGCGCCGGAGAAGTCGCGCAAGAAGGTCTCGAGCCAAAGGATGGATTCGATGTCGAGGTGGTTGGTTGGCTCGTCGAGGAGCAGAACATCGGGTCGCATCAAGAGGATGCGAGCGAGCGCGACCCGCATTTTCCAGCCTCCGGAGAGCTTGGCGACATCGTCTTGAACCACGTCGGGATCGAAACCGAGACCCGCGAGGATCTCTTGTGCGCGTGACTCGAGCGCGTAACCGCCAAGCTCATCGAAGCGTGCCTGCACTTCGCCAAAGCGCGTCACGATGTGATCGAGTTCGTCTGCACGCGCGGGATCTGCCATTGCGTGTTCGAGCTCGTGCAACTCGTGCGCGACGTCGGAGACTTCGC
>JAYVXK010001060.1:0-3499 GCA_043785265.1 Myxococcales bacterium
CAAGTAGAAGCGATCGTGGCTCAAGCGATCACCGAAATCGATCCCGCGTTTCGCGAGTGCCTCGTGCTGCGTGACGTGGAAGAGTTGTCTTACGAAGAGATTGGCGAGATCACCGGGCTACCTCCAGGCACCGTGAAGAGCCGTATTTTCCGGGCTCGCGCGCAACTGAAGGATCTCGTAGAAAAACGCCTCGGGGAGAAGATCGGATGACCGAACACCAAAAGGGCAGCCCCATCCCCGAAGAAAAAATCGAAGACGAAGAGCTCCCGCCGGGGGTCGATCTGGACGCGGATCCGATGCGCGATCTTCTCAAGCGCGCGATGAGCACGCCCGCCGGCGAGGCCGTTCCGGACAAACCCATGCTCGCGGAGGTCCAACGAAAACTCCGGGTGCGCAGTCGTGGCAAGTTCTATGGCGATGGCTGGTCCACCACACAAGAGAAGGTGAGCTACGGGCTCGTCGCGACCATCATGCTCGTCGTGATCGCCGTCGCGTACTTTGCTCTCGGCCCAACCGGAATCACTCGTTGATGAGATGGCGAACAGATGACCGCTCTCATCACCGCGGCCTGGACCGCTGACGGTCCATCACGCGGTGCGTCGCGAAACGCAGCTGTTTTGTGAAAGATCGCACACAGGCCAGGCTCGCAGCGTAAACTTCTGTCGTCATCGAATGCGGAGGTTCTGATGGTCCGATCTTCTCTTGTGGGCGTCGTCGTGGTGTGTGCTGCGGGTCTCTTCTTCGCATGCGGGAGTACCAATCCCAATCTCTTCGATGACACGCTCGACGGAGGTAGCGACAGCGCGGCCACGGACGATTCAGGTGATCCATTCAAGAGCGGGGACGCAACGGGAGAAGCCACCACCATCACTCTCGGGTGCAGTGGCGATCTTCGCAATGTCATCGACGCAAACGGAGTCGTGCAGCAGCAATGCCCTCCCGACCAAGGATGCGCAGGTGGCACGTGCATTCCGGCGTGTGAGGCGGCTTCTCAAAGCAAAGGCTCTGTGGGCTGCGACTACGTCGTCGCAACACCGTCGTTTTACGCGAACATCAAGCCGCCTTGTTTTGCGGTGTTCGTCGCCAACAACTGGCCTGTCGATGTCGTCATCAACGTCTCGCGTGGCGGCAAGAGCTATCCAGTCGGTTCGTTCGGTCGCATCGCGGCGGCGGCGACGCCTGCGACCTCGTGGGCGGCGGTTCCTTCGAGCGGATTGCCACCGGGCAAAGTGGCTGTCCTCTTCATGTCGCACGATCCCAATTCGGTGAACGGCGGCCCGCTCACTTGCCCGATCGCTCCCGCGATCAGCCAGGACTTCGGCACGGCGATCACGGGGTCAGGACAAGGATCGCAAACCACAGGTCGCGGACAAGCGTGGCACATCACGACGAGCTACCCAGTCACCGCGTATGACATCTTGCCTTATGGCGGCGCGAGTTCTTACTTGCCGAGCGCCGAGCTGCTGATTCCAAGCACCGCGTGGGGCACCAACTACTTCGGCATCGTGCCGTTGCGTGGAAACGCGCAACCGCAATGGGGACAGATCCTCGCCTCGCAAAACGGCACGACCGTGACGGTGCTTGCGAGTGTCGCACTGCCATCGGGCACGAACGTCGCTGCAGCGCCCGCGAACGTGGCGACCAAGTACAACCTCAACGCGGGTGAGTACATCCAGTGGCAAGAGTCCAATGAGATGAGCGGCACGATCATCCAAGCGAACAACCCCGTCGCCTTCACGGGGGGCCAAGGCTATGACTGCTACTCGAGTTCGACCTCGACCGGTGGCGGCTGCGATTCGGCGCATCAGCAGATCATGCCCATCAGCGCGTTTGGTTCGGAGTACGCGATTCCGCCCTATTTTACGCGGCGCGCGGACAATCAAGAAGAAGCGATTCCGTATCGTTTCGTTGGCGCTCAAAAGGGCACGACGCTCACCTACAGCCCGCAAGTCCCTGGCGCGCCCAAGACACTCTCGCAAGGTCAAGTCGTCGACTTCGAAGCAACAGGACCTTTCGTCGTCAAAGCACAAGACAACAACCATCCGTTTTATGTCGGTCAGATCATGACAGGCTGCAGCGTGACGGGTGGTGGCAAAGGTGGCTGCCTCGGTGACGAGGAGTACGTGAACATCCTGCCGCCCGCGCAGTTCTTGAACAAGTATGTCTTCTTCACGGATCCTACCTACGCGACGAGCAATCTCGTGTTCACCCGCGTCAAAACCGGCAGTGGCTTTCAAGACGTGACTCTCGACTGCGCGGGCACATTGAAGGGCTGGAAACCCGTGGGATCCACAGGCCAGTACGAAGTCACCAACATCGATCTCGTTCGCGACAAAGCGCCTAACGGCAAGTGCGACAATGGTCCGCACAACGCATCGAGCGCTGGCCCGTTTGGCATCATGGTTTGGGGACTCGACACGTACTCCTCGTACGCTTATCCCGCAGGTGGCAACATCGCGCCGATCAATACGATTGTCGTGCAACCTGTTCCGAACTGACTTTCCGCTTAATCGATTTTTGGAGGTTTGATGTTGCGATCTTCTCTTATTGGCATCGCGCTGGTGTGTGGCGCGGGCGTCTTCTTCGCGTGCGGAAGCACCAACCCCAATGTCTTCGAGGACCCGCCGGATGGGAGCGCCACCGATGGTGCGACCACCGACGATACGGGCGATCCGTTCAAAGGCGGTGACTCTGCCGCAGAAGCCAGCGGCATTGCACTCGGATGCAGTGGTGATCTACGCAATGTGATCGACGGCAACGGCGTGGTGCAGCAGCAGTGTCCTCCGAACCAAGGATGCGCAGGTGGCACGTGCATTCCCGCGTGCGACGCCGCCTCTCAGAGCAAAGGCTCCGTCGGTTGTGACTATGTCGTCGCCACTCCGTCGTTCTACGCGAACATCAAACCCCCTTGTTTTGCCGTGTTCGTCGCCAACAACTGGCCGATCGATGTCGTCATCAATGTCTCGCGCGGCGGCACGAGCTATCCCGTGGGCTCGTTCGGTCGCATCGCTGCGGCAGGAACACCTGCGACCTCGTGGGCACCGGTTCCTTCGAGTGGATTGCCTCCGGGCAAAGTCGCGGTGCTCTTCATGTCGCACGATCCCGCATCGGTGAATGGCGGGCCGCTCACCTGTCCAATCGCGCCTGCCATCAGCCAGAATTTCGGCACGGCGATCAGCGGCTCGGGCCAGGGACCCCAAACCACCGGTCGTGGTCAGGCGTGGCACATCACCACGAGTTATCCGGTCACTGCGTACGACATCTTGCCGTACGGCGGAGCGAGTTCGTACTTGCCGAGCGCGGAGCTGCTCATTCCAAGCACCGCGTGGGGCACCAACTACTTCGGCATCGTTCCCCTGCGCGGAACTGCGCAACCCCAGTGGGGACAAATTCTCGCATCGCAAAACGGCACCGTGGTGACTGTGTTGCCGAATGTGCTGCTGCCTTCGGGCACGAACGTCGCTCAGGCGCCGGCGAATGTCGCGACCAAGTACACACT
>JAYVXK010001061.1:0-3498 GCA_043785265.1 Myxococcales bacterium
GCGACGAAGACCTAGGGACGACGCGATCGAGCCGTCGGCGTCTTCGCACAAGAGCCGTTGCAAGCCCGGCAGGACGGTGGTACTGCACATCCATCTAGCGATGAGGCGAGTTTGTGGCTGCGTGGCGCAGCCCAGAGTGCCTCTGATCGTGGCGCCCGCACAGTTCAGGCCGCCACCAAACCCGTCCCCGAGGGAGCACGCGTGAGCGTGCGACGCGATTGACAACACCATTCACGGAAGCGATCTCTACGCTCAGCGACCGCGCTCTCAGGCGCCTCGTCGGAGCGCGTGCCGCACAGCGCGGCGAAGAATACGTACGCAGGCAAGCGGTCGAGAACATCAGTCTCGATGACGCGAGCGCGCGCGGACAGGTTCGAGGCACCGACCCTCAGCCCTACGACGTCCGCGTCAACTTGACGCCAACGGGCATTGCGTCCACTTGCACGTGCCCAGCCTTTCCCAAGATCAGCGGGCACTGCAAGCATGTCGCGGCCCTGCTCATCGCAGTGCGAGATCAGGCGCGCGGGTCGAACCCACGTCAAAATCAGGCGCACCCTGTCGCGCTGCCCAATGTCATCGCGGGCGCCAACGGATCGAGCGCTGCGTCGGCGTATGCAGCACCCTCGGCAGAGGGTGGCGGCGGCGGGCGTCGCAGTCGGCGCGCACGTGCACGAGCCCTCAAAGCTCAGCTCACCACCGAACCTCATCGGAGGGAGATCTCGACCGGGCACGCGGCATCAGGCGTGGACGCATGGCTCAACGAGCCCATGCCGCCCTTGCCCAAAGTGCTCGAATATCGTCTCCAAGTGCGACCCTCCTCGTTGATGGTCACTGTGTTCAATCCAGAGGCCCGCGAGGCGCTCTTGCCGAGCAAGCTGCTCGCTGCGTTGGCGCAAACACAGACTCCTGAGCGCGACGCGTTGCGTTTGCTCGCTCGCCTCGAAGAGCCGAGCGGTCGTCGGGCGCAGATCGAAGTGCGTGGCGAAGACGCATGCGATCTCTTGAACAGCCTCAAAGGTCGTCGGGTCATCCTCGAGCCGCAACTCATGGAACTGCGCTTCGGCGATGACGCGCTTCGACCGCGCTTCGATCTGGAGCTGTCGTCGGATGGTTCGCAGGTCGTGGTGAAGTCGAGCTTCATGCGCACAGGCGATCCGCGCAAGTTCTCGACGTCGCAGGGTGGCTGGTTCGAAGGCAGTCCTGGTTGGCATGTCAACGACCAGGAAGGTTTCGCGCGCCCGATCGATCGCCGCATCTCGCCGGCGAGTTTGCGGCGGCTGGTTCGCGCTCCGATCATTTTCGAGCCGATCGAAAAACTGCCCGCGCTCATCGCACAAGGTCTGCCGCGCGTAGCGCTCGAAGTGGGCGCGGAGCTTCCAGAGTTGTCTCAAGTCGCCGAGGTGGTCGATCTCGTGCCGACCTTCCGCATGCGCGCGGGTGGTTCACTCATCGAAGCGCGTGTGGGCTTGCGAGCCGCCTACGAGGACGTGGAGATCGACGTCCGCGCAGACGGCATGACGCCTCCGGTGATCGTTAAACCACCTGAAAACGGCTCTCAAAAACGCGCAAGATGCATACGTTGCGACATTGCTGCGCAACAAGCCGCGGCCGGCGTGCTCCGTGATCTCGGTCTGTCGCCGGATGAAGACGGGCTCTCGTTCGTGGCTCGCGGCGACGACGCGATACAGTTTTGGACAGACGGCATCGGCGCGTTACCCGAAGAGTGGGATCTGTTCGTCCCAGACGATCTCGTCGACGTGCAAGTCCGCAGCGAGACTCTCAGCGCCAACGCGCGCGTGTCGAGCGGAGTCGATTGGCTCAGCCTGCGCATGTCCTTCGAGAGCGAGGGCATCGCGGTCACACAAGAAGAGCTCGGTCGATGCCTGGCAGAAGGTCGCCGCTATGTGCGACTCGCAGACGGATCGTTCGCGCGGCTCGATCCCGAAAAAGTGCGCGAGGTGTTGCAACGCCAAGCAGAGATCCTCGCGACCGGTGGCGGCAACGGGGCAAAACTCCCTCTCGCACAAGCCGGTCGCATCGAAGAGCTGCTCGCTCAGCTCAATCGCAGCACTGTCGGCGAGACCACCCGCGAGCTCTTCAAGAAGCTCCGTGAGATCGACGAGATCAAAGGCGCCAAGAAGCCACGAAATCTCAAAGCGCAGCTGCGTCCCTATCAGGAGCAGGGCTTTCAGTGGCTCTCGTTCCTGCACGAAATAGGCTCTGGCGGTGTCCTCGCGGACGACATGGGTTTGGGCAAGACGGTGCAGACCCTCACGCTCTTGCTCTCGGTCAAAGCCGCCGACGAGAAGAACGACCAGAAGTTTCGTGCGTTGATCGTCGCGCCGACGAGCGTCGTCACCAACTGGCTCAAAGAGATCGAAAAGTTCGCGCCGAGTCTCAAGGCTGCTCTCTGGCATGGTGGCGATCGCAAAGAACGCCAAGAAGAACTCGAAGACGCAGACGTGATCGTCACGAGCTACGCGCTGCTCCGTCGTGATGAAGAGTTGCTCGCCAAACTCAAGCTCCGTTACGCGATCCTCGACGAAGCGCAGAACATCAAAAATCCCCTTAGCGCGACCGCGCGCGCAGCCAAACGACTCAAGAGCGATCGCAGACTGGCGCTCACCGGCACGCCGATCGAAAATCGTCTCTCCGAGATTTGGAGCATCTTCGACTTCGTCAGCCCTGGTTTGCTCGGGCCTCTCGAGAAGTTCGAAGAGCGCTACTCGCGACCCATCGACAATGGCGATCAAAAAGCCGCCAAGCGTCTGCGCGCCACCATCCATCCGTTCATCTTGAGGCGCACCAAAGGCGAGGTCGCCAAAGACCTTCCAGAGAAGATCGAGACCGATCAATATTGCGAACTCACAGGCGATCAAGGCTCGCTCTACTCAGCCGTGCTCAAAGAGGTGCGCGCTCAGGTGATGAACGAGGTCGAGCGTCAAGGGATGGGCAAGTCACACATCCAGATCTTGGCGGGACTCACGCGCCTTCGTCAGGCGGCGTGCGATCCTCGTCTGCTCGGCCTGCCGCGCGAGTTCACCGACGACGACTCCGGCAAGCTGCAAGCGCTGCGTGAGCTCGTGCAGACTTCACTCGCTGGTGGCCACAAGGTGCTTGTTTTTAGCCAGTTCGTACGGATGCTCACGATCATTCGCAGAGCGCTCGACGAAGACGGCGTGGCCTACGAGTACCTCGACGGCTCCACGAAGGATCGTCAGAGCGTGGTCGAGAATTTCCAGAAGGACGACGGACCGCCAGTGTTTTTGATTTCGCTCAAAGCAGGCGGCAGCGGTCTGAACCTCACCGCAGCAGACACTGTGATTCACTTCGACCCGTGGTGGAACCCGGCAGTCGAGGACCAAGCGACCGATCGCGCGCACCGCATCGGTCAGACCAAAGTCGTCACGACCTACAAGTTGATCGCCAAGGGAACGATCGAAGAAAAGATCCTCGAACTCGGCGGCAAGAAACGCGAGTTGGTAGGTGCCGTGCTGA
>JAYVXK010001062.1:0-11237 GCA_043785265.1 Myxococcales bacterium
TCGCCATGCGCTCCACCTTGTTGCTCACCACGTTGGTCGGAACCTTTTTGTGCACTGCGATCGCCAGCGCTGATCCCATGCCGCCTCCGCCCGCACCGCCCGCCGCGCCAACAGCTACGACGATCGACGTGCACGTCGAGAGCGACGTAACGGCTGATTTCGAACACCGCGCGACTGCCGACTCTCCTTGGGAAAACATTTGCGTCACACCCTGCGACGCCCAAGTAAAGCCCGGTGAGCAGTACCGAGTGCTCGGCATGGACATCTCGCCCTCCGAACCTTTCATCGTCGATGGGGCCAAGGGCGGCAAGGTCACCCTCAAGGTCGAGGTTGGAAGCATTCGCAAGGCGCGAGTCGGTTTGTGGCTGCTCGGCGGAAGCGCCGTGCTCGGCGTAGCGGGCATCATCACGCTGATCGGCGGCGGAGTCATCGATGGCTTCGGGAGCAACGGCGTGATCGCGCAAGATCGTACGGACGCGCTGTTCGCGGGCAGCTTCATGTTGATCGCGGCGGCCGGACTTGGAATTTTTGGCGGTGCAACTTGGGCGACCAATCATGTTTCGACCGTGGAGGGCCCCGTGCTTCCTCCGAGCGGCCGATCACCCGAGCCGCTCCCCGCTCCCAAGACCGCGTTCATGTTTCCCGTGTTGCGCCTTCAGTTCTAAATCGGCTGTTTCTTAGCCAGATCAGCGAAGCACTCATGCAGCGGCGCTGCGTACGAACGTGCGCGCTCGCCGCGAGATCGCAAACCGCGTCAACGCTGTGATTGGCAAATTGCAGTCGCGCCGATATCGAAGTTGCGTAGTTGGCAATCGGCTTTACGCACTAAGTCGGCGAACAGAAATATGGTCATCATCATATTACAATTCTTCTACTTGAACCGCTTCTCATAAGGAGGTAACTCAGCGGCTCCTTCGGTGAGGGGACTCGTTTGTCGCGTCTCCAAAACTTGTCTAGAAGCGGAGAGCCCATGCGACGTCTTACGACCCTCGTTGCAGCGTCCATTCTGATCGCAGCATGCGAAGATGGACCCACACAGACCTTCAATCCGTCGCCCAATGGCGCGGGTGACCTTTGGAACGACGGCAAGGGAAACGGCACTGCCGACCCAGCCGCTCAAGGTTTCGGCGATACGCAGACCGGTCAGACTCTGGCGGACATCTGCACCGCACCGCAGAAGAAGAAGGTCTGGGGCGAGCTGTTCAACGATGACATCGTGCCGCCTCTCGGCATCCTCAACATCAACAACCCCAAGGGTCCGCAGGTCGACATGTCCGGCGGCGAGACCTGGACAGGTCTCAAGCTTCAAGACGCCGAGAAACTGAACTGCCAGAGCGCGAGCCTCGGCGACGCTTTCGGCGACGGCAACCAGACGAACGCGTGGGGCGACAACCAAGAAATCATTTTCGAGTATCGCGTCTCCACGCGAAAGCTCGTCTACTTGGGCATCGAGCCTGGCTTCACCGGAAAGATGAAGTTCAAGAGCGCGGACCTCAAAGACAGCTTCGAGCTTGGCATCAGTTCGCCAATCCTGAAGAACGGTCAGCCCTACCTGATTCAGTGGGACTTTGCCGACACGAACAACATGGTGAAATGGGCGACTGAGCTCACCAACGCGATGTTCGCGACGTACGCCGGCCTTCCCCCAGAAGCCAACTGCCTCGCCACGGGTCACTGCGTGCCGGGTCACTTCGGCGACCAGGGCTACTTGTTCATCCCGGCGATTGGCGCTGCCTTCCGCGTCTCGAGCATCACTGCGGCGCAGCCCACGCCGAGCACCGTGAGCTACATGGACTCGTACCTTGAGAAGATCATGCCCTTCTCGCTCGCGAACGCTCGCTTCTCGCTCGACACCACGGGCCCTCACGCGCTCGCTCTAGGCCTCGGCCCGCAGCAGAACATCAACTGCGATCTGCACCTGGGAATGACGTACAAAGATCTGCTCGACAAGTGCGTGCGCATCAGCGGTGACCCCACCGCGGACAAGACACAGGAGAACAAGCTGCTCGGTGGCCTGAGCCACGGGACGGAGCGCTTCCGCTTCGACCTCTCGGGTGTCGACGTCAACTTCACGGACAACGCGCTTCCCCCGCTCGACATCGTCCACGACAAAGACCTGCCGCACGACATGGACACCGCGACTCAGTTCCGTGTCGACCAGGCGACCCTCGGCCGTATCGCCAACGACCGCATTGGGAACGACCCCACGGCCAGCAGCGACATTCACGGCACTGGGTTCGTCTACGCGGAGTTCATTCGCCTCACGCAGCAGCAGCTCAACGCGGCGGCGGGAACCACCCATAAGATCGGTGACCCCGCATGTCTGACCGGCGACCTGACCGCCGCAGCAGCGATCGGATGCACTGGGCTCGAAGGCTTCTTGGTCCCCCTCGACCCAACTCTCGTCACAGATCCGGACATCAAGAAGAACGCGGTACCCTTCAACACGATTACCGTCGGGACCGACAAACCGCTGGTTGCGGGCACGTTCCCCAAGATCAAGGCTCTGCGCAGCGGTCTCAAGCCGGGCCACCAGCAGTCGGTCGTCTGCGATACGCAGACCGGCAACGCGCTCAAGCCCTCGAGCTGCAGCAGCGGAGACACGTTCGTCAAAATCTTCAACCGCGTGTTGCAGGTGTTTGGCAAAGGTAAGATCGCGAACCTTCCCATCGAGGCACAAGACGCCCGCTTCTACTGGCGCACCTGGTCGAGCGCCTTCGTCAAGTACGTCCTGGTCACGACCGCGACAGACGCCGGCTTGACCACGGACAGCGTGGCGAACGCGCCCATCAACGCCAACGACTTCTTCTTCGACTCGATTGGCTCAGGTCAGTTCGAGACTGCGGAGTACATCGATCGCCGCTTCGCAAAAGCCGACCCCGCTGATCCCTTTCAGAACCTCCAAGACATCACCGACCTTTCGCTCGGCGCGGACGTTCGCAACGGCATCTTCAACGACTTCACCTTCTCGCGAGACGTCTTCCGCGGCGAGACGGCGATCTACACGGCGACACGCGCGAACCTCACCGATCCAGTCGGCTTTCTCGATGTGAGCCAACTGCCCCCCAACGGTTCGACTCCGTTCCCCTACGGCTTGACCAACATTTTCGGCAGCCCGCTGCTGTCGGCGACGTGGAGTGGCTACGACTGCGCGACCGGCCTGTGTCCAGGCACTCCCCTCCCCATGGTCGATGTGCTCCCGCTCAAGGCGTGCACCAAGAACGCCGACTGCACCAATAGCACCTGCGTCAGCGGCAGTTGCAAAGCGGTGGAGTTGGACGGCAACGGCAATCCGCTGCTCACGGACTATCCCTTTGCGTTCAACAACGGGACCACGTTCACTTTGGGCATCACCTCGCCCATCTCGATCAAACAGACGATCCCAAACATTCTCTCGGCGGTCGTTCACATTCCGATTCATCAGGATCCGGGTGACTACCTCTCGCCGCTCAACACGACCAAAAACGGTGTCGATTTGCTGATTCCGTGGCTCACCAAACAGCCTGGTGTTGGTTTCCCGATCGCGATCAGCGGCACGCGCGACAGGTTCGTGCAGACCTATCAAATCGACTTCTCGGGCACGACCATCTCCGCGAACGTCGACTACGACTTCATCGATCCCAAAGACCAGAGCAAGGGCATCCAGTTCCTCGCGGTCGAGACCACCGACTACCTCGGCGACGTCTTCCTCTGCTGGGACGCCGGCACCAGGGCGATGCTCCACGCGCGCATGTACACCTCAGTGGGCTCGCTCCTCGACTGGATCGGCAGCCACAAGACTGCGGCGGATGCGTGCGGCATGATCGTCCGCTTCAGCCCCTACAACAACTTCCCCGACTTCATCACGTCTCTCACCTACGGAGTTCGTCTTGGCATCACGCAAGGCGGCGGCTTCGGACGCGTGGTCGACACCACCCTCTTCGTTCCCGGGCAGTGAGGTAAGCAGCCATGAATTCGATCCTACGTACTTCTCTTTCGCTCTCCGCCATCGTCGGCATCGCGCTCTCGGGTGTGTTGGCTTCGGGTTGCGTCGCGAGCCGCCCCGCTCGTAACGGCGTCTTCAACGAGAACGTCTACCTCCGCAAGGACTTCCTCGTTCGTGCGGGTACTCCTGGAGCGGACGGCAAGCCGGCCAGCGATCCAGGTTGGTTCGTCAACGCGACGATCACCGAGACGTCGTCCCCCAACCCGCTGGTCTCGGCGCCCTTCTACCTGTATCCGGGCTACCACTTCATCGGCAAGCTGGTGCGCTTCCGCGCCACGCAAGATCACTTGCAGATGGTGGAGCAGCAGGAAATCAGCCCCGTTCATAGCGAAGGCATCATTCCTGAGATGCTCGACGCTTGGGGCGCCACCAACATCGACCTGAAGTACAGGGTCAACCTCGACGGCGAGCAGACGAACTTCTACGAGGAGAACCAAGAAGCTCCCTGGCAGCAACGCCAGTGGCTCAAGCTGAACCTCGCGAAGAACGACATGTCCGATTTCAACTTGCTCGGCATGGGCGTTCCGGACGGAGTCAACCACTGCGCGAACGTCAGCGAAGCCACAGCTACCTTGCTGCCGAACTCGGTCGAGCAAGAGCATGCGGACGATCCCAGCAACGACTACCTCGCTTGGACGACGCAGGTCACCGTGCCGATCCGCACAGACCTCGCCGAGTGCTCGGCTGCCTTCGAGCAGGAGCCCTACCAAGAAGTGCTCAACCTCGCGCGCCCGAACGTGACCATCAACGTCAAGTTCTCGATGGTGCGTGCGAAGCCGCTGGATCAGATCACCTATCAGCCGCTCATCGTGGACGAGAAGGATCCCATCCACCACAAGTACGCCAGCTTGCTCGAGTGGCCCACGACCGTTCGCGATCCGGTGAGCCAGCAACTCGCCTCGCGCAGCCTCGTGCTCCGCTACGATCCGAACAAGGACATCGTCTGGTACTTCGACAAGAACTTCCCCCAGAAGTACAAAAACTACTTCTGCAAGCCGAACACAGACACGACCAAGCCGGCGCAGGCATGTGATGCTGCGCTCGACCCGTCGACCATTCGCGACCAGACCAACGATTTGCTCGCGAAGTCTGGCGCCAAAGCACGCGTCGTCTTCAAGAACGTGGACGAGGACATGGCCGTCGGCGGAAAGCCGCGCGAGTTCGGCGACGTTCGTTACAACTGGCTCCGCTGGATCAGCGACATCGACGTCAACTCCGGCTTCGCTGGCGTGACCGAGCCTGCCTTCGACCCGCGCACGGGCGAGGTGGTCAACAACATCATCGAGTTCAACGACTTCGCACTGAAGGACTATTACGTCCAGCGCATCGACGCCTACCTGCAGTCTCTCGGCGCCAGCGAAGGCGTCAACTCACCCAAAGATTGGTCGGCTGGTCCTGCAAACTGCAAAGACGGCGACACCATCCCGTTCGTGCAGACCTGCGACGCGGGCAAGAACTGCTTGTCGCAATCGAACGCGCGCAACACGCTCTACTCGAAGATGCAGGTGTACCTCAATCGTCCGTCGACGACCTACGGCAACCTGGGTCCAGAGGCCTTCATTCAGACGCAAGACACGGACTTCATGAACGCGTACTACGCGATCACTCCGTACCAAATCTTCGCCGACCCCGACGCGAACCACTATGTCGTCCGCGAGGGTGGCAAAGGCGTCTACGGCCCCGGCGCAGACCCGAAGTATTGGCAGATGCTGAAGGACGAAGCGGAGTTCCACGAGCGCGCTTCCGAGATCGACCATGGCCGCGATCCTTATGATTACAAGGGTCCGAACAGTCTCTCGAACGCAGCGAACTTCCTCAATCGCATGCGCGACCTCAGCACCAACCACATGAACCTGAAGTACCGCAACGAGATCGCGACTGGCTTCATTCGTCGCGACCCCGCAGAGGTCTTCTCGTTCGAGACGATGATTCAGAAGGACGCGCGTCACTGCGTCAACGGGACTTGGGAGACCAAGGACCAGTGGGTTCAGAGTCTCATCGACCAGTATTGGCAAGAGGTGCTCTGGCACGAGTTCGGTCACGGACTCGGCCTCGACCACAACTTCATGGGCTCGATCGACCGCAACAACTTCCCGCACTACAAAGACGGCGCGGGTCGCGATCAGGTCGCGCTCTATTCCAACAGCATCATGGAGTACACGACAGCCCCGAACCGCCTCTTCTGGCATGCAGGCTGGGCACCGTGGGATCAGGCGGCAATTGGCTGGATCTACGCAAATGCTCAGAACAAGGGCGATTGCGACATCAAGACGCGGTCTGACGGCGTCAAAACCCCCTTCGGAACCTGCACCGACGGCAACGACTCCAACATCAATGCGATCTCTGGCCAGTCATCGAAGACCAGCCCGTGGAAGGACCCGATTGGGTTCGACGTGAAGGACGCCACCAAAGAGACTCAGTTCATGTCGTGCAACTCGGCTCAGACCAAGTACACGCCACTCTGCCGCGCTGGAGACAGCGGGACCACTCCGAGCGAGATCATCGCCAACGAGATCATCACCGAAGAGTGGCAGTACACCTGGCGCAACTTCCGTACGTATCGCAAGTTCTGGAACAACGCGAACTACGCAAACGCACCAATCAACCTGATGTTCAATTTGAAGCGGTTCCTTTCCCAGTGGATCTTCGACTGGAGCACAGGTGAGCTCGCCGACACATTGCGCAAAATCGGCATCAAGAACCCCGATCCCAACGGCTCGGACCTCCAGTACTTCGGTCAGCTGACCAACAAGTTCAACGCCGAGATGTCGGCCGCGAACAGCATGGTTGCAGCCTTCCACAAGGCGATGATCCAGCAGGGCAGCGGCGAGCGTCCCTTCGGAACTGTCTATGACAAGTTCTACGGTGACGTTACGCAGCAAGGCATCATCCTCGACAAGCTCTTCGCGATGCAGTCGTGGGTTGGACTCTGGCCGACCGACAACTACGATCAGAACCAAGCTGGTTCCTACGTCGCCGCTTACGAAGGCCTCGGCGATTCGACCTTCAACGCGATCGCAGAAGACACAGTCGACTCGATGGTCGGTGGTCAGTACAACGTGTACCCGTACTTCCGCCCGCTCGCAGTCGTCCAGTTCGCACAAGACACCCACTCACCCAGCTTCGGCGGTCGTGTGTCGGTTCGTGACTGGGTTGGTGGTCAAGTGTTTGGTCGTCTGCAAGACTTCCTCGACTACTTCCGAAACATCGCGCTCAACAACAACTACAAGGATCCGAAGAACGGCGTCGACTGCACTTCGCAGTCGTTCGACGCGTGCAAGTACGATCCGCGCCCCGGCAGCGACAACCACAACGAGTTCGTCGGTCCCGACAAACGCGTCTGGATCTGGGCATTCGTTCCCGACCGCAACGAGTACGTGGCCGTCCTCAAGGATCGCAACACGGCTTCGTATGTCATCGTTCGCGCCTACAACGACGATGTCGTCACTCAGCTCGATGACGGCGCGTTCCCCGGCGGTGCGTACGGCCTCGAGCTGCCCGTCAAGTACATGCTCGACGCCTTCGCGCAGTACCGGTGAGCATCGTGAGCAAAGCATCATCGCTCACTCGCTCGAGGCGAGCTCGCACGAGCTTGCTCCTCTTGGCCGCCGTCCTCTCTTCCACCTCGGCTTTTGCGGCTGGTGGAAAGGACGACACGGTCAAGGGTGAGCGAGGTGGCGGCGCCACCAGCGGCAACGCTGGAAGCGGCAATGCGTTCAGCAGCGCGGGCTCGGGCGAGACGGGGCTGAACCCTGACCGCATCAACAACAAGCCAACCGACAAGAAGTGGGAAGTGGGCGCGTCCTTCGAAGCCCATCGCCTGTTGATCCAGAACGACTTGCAAGGCGCCGGTAGAGACAAGTTTTTCAATTACTACCAAGTCTACGCGAGCTGGTTACCTACCCATAACGACTCTCTGTCGGTCTATTTTGGCGCCTATCAGCGTTTCGTTGCAGACCCCGTCGAGACCGGCTTTCGCCTCGACGACGTCGTCTTGCGGTATTCGCACTACTTCGACCTTCCCGCGAACTCTCGCATCGTCACCCGTGCTTCGGTCTACCTGCCGACCTCGTTTTCGAGTCACAAGCAAGGATTGCTTGGCGCAGGACGCCTTACTCTCGGGGTCGAAAAGCTCTGGGGGAAGTACGTGCTCACGCGTCTCCGCGCGAACGGAACGGGCTATCTGCAGCAGTACGACTCACCCGTGAATGGTGGCAATCCCAATCCGTTGGCTTCGCTCTCAGGCAGCGCGGAGCTACGAGTGAACATGCCCTTCCACACCCCGCTGTATGTGGGTCTCGAAGGGTACACGAGTTACACCTGGTACCTGCAAACGCATGGCTCTTTGCCACCCGGCGCGCCAGGCACGACCCCCGATGCGTATTCCTCGACGCAGCCCATCCAACAGTCCTTCGGCGGTGAAGTGTTCGTTGGCTATGACCTGCCCGATGTCGCTGGCATCAAGAGCGAGATCCACTTCGCGCTCGCGCAAGGCGATCCTGCGTTGGGTTACAACTCCGCCCTTCACGATGGCATCTCACACACCTACTTCTATTGGCGTGAGACCTCCGAAATATACGGGTCACTACTCGCTCGTTACTAAAGCTCTTCCCATCTAAAAGCGTGAAAAAGACCCACACCCAGGGTTCGCTTGCTGCGCTTTCCGTGGGAGCGCTTGGGATCGTCTTTGGCGATATTGGGACGAGTCCTCTCTACACGTTGAGCGAGTGCATCAACGGTGAGCATGGGGTCGGCGCCGAGCAAGCGAATGTGCTCGGCGTGCTGTCGCTCATTTTCTGGTCACTGATGTTTGTCGTGACCATCAAGTACCTGTTGTTCGTGATGCGCGCGGACAATCATGGCGAAGGCGGCATCCTCGCGCTGCTCGCGTTGCTCCCCGAAAAGAGCGCAAAACAAGGGGTCAGCGTCATCGCCACGCTCGTCGTCATCGGAGCAGCTTTGTTGTTTGGCGACGGTGTCATCACGCCAGCCATCAGTGTGCTCAGCGCAGTGGAAGGTCTTGGCGTCGCGACCACGTCTCTGCAGGACTACGTCGTTCCGATCACCTGCGCGATCCTCATCGGCTTGTTTGCCATTCAACGGTATGGCACCGCGGGCATAGGAAGGTTCTTCGGGCCGGTGATGATCGCGTGGTTTGCCACGATTGGCGGGCTGGGTGTCTGGCAGATCATCCAGCATCCACAAGTTCTCGTCGCGCTGTCGCCCACCTATGGCGCAACCTATCTAGTGCATCACGGAATGCATGGCTTCCTGTTGCTAGGCTCCGTGGTGCTGGCCGTGACGGGTGGCGAAGCGCTCTACGCGGACATGGGTCACTTCGGAGCGAAGCCGATACGCCTGGCCTGGGTGCTCTTGGTTCTCCCAGCCTTGGCGCTCTCGTACCTCGGTCAAGGCGCCTTGGTCGTCGCGTCCAAAGTGCACATCGACAATCCTTTTTTTGCGCAAGTATCACCAGGCATCGCGACGTACGCGCTCGTTGGTTTGTCGACTGCCGCGACTGTGATCGCGTCGCAGTCTCTCATCAGCGGAGTCTTCTCGTTGACGAATCAAGCAATTTCGCTCGGCTTTTTCCCTCGCGTCACGGTGACTCACACCTCGCAGCATGCAGAGGGGCAAATCTATCTTCCGGAGATCAACTGGGCGCTCGCGGGTGCCTGCGTGCTGCTCGTCCTCAGGTTTCAAGCGTCCGCAAAGCTTGCCGCAGCTTACGGAATCGCGGTCAGTGGAACGATGGCGATCACTTCGATCGTCTTTTACATGGTCGCGCGTCGCACGTGGAACTGGCCCGTCTACAAGGCCCTCCCGGTTCTGATCTTGTTCTTGTCGTTCGACCTTCCCTTCTTTGCTGCGAATCTCTTCAAGTTCAAAGACGGCGGCTACGTGCCGATCGGCATTGGCGCGGTCATCACCGTCCTCATGCTCGTGTGGCAACGAGGTCGTCGGCTGCTCGGAGAGCGAAACGCCGAACTGTCTACCTCTGAAGCCAAGTTCCTCGCGGAGTTGCCGTCGCTGCTGGGTCGCACAGCCGGAACACAGGTCTTCTTGGCGAGCGCGCACGAAGGCATCCCGCGTGTCCTAAACCAACACGCCAAGCAACTTCGCGTGCTCGCCGAGACCGTCATTGTCTTCACCACTCGGACGAAGCGCGTCCCGTTCGTTCGCGGCGACAAGAGAGTGCGCGTCGTCCCGATCGACGCGAAAGCAGGCATTTTTAGGGTGATCGCGAGCGTGGGCTTCATGCAGCGCACGGACGTGCCCAAGTTGCTCGCGCTCGCCAAGAAGCGCGGTGAACTCCCCCAAGTCGACGTGGGGCACGTGCTGTACATGTTGGGCCGAGAGACACTCCTCGCGACGAACCAGGGCAAGATGAGCGCCGTGCCAGAGGCAGTCTTTGGCTTCATGTTGAAGAATGCACGTAGCGCGTCGGACCACTTCGCCCTGCCACCCGATCAGGTGATCGAAATCGGCACGCAGATCGACTTGTAGCGGCCGTGGCAGCTTTGCTACGCGTCGTCGCTCTTGTCCGCGTCTTTGGTCTTTGCGTCTTCGGCTTGTTTGGACGATTGAAACTTCGACGTGTCGCGATGCTCGTCCTTCTCCACCCGGCCGTCTTTGAGCGTGACGACACGCGGCATGCTCGCGGCGAGCCCTGTGTTGTGGGTGACGACGATGAGCGTCGTGCCGCGCTGCTTGTTGATGCCAAAAAAGAGATCGTGAATCTGCTCGCTCGTCGCCGAATCGAGATTGCCCGTGGGCTCGTCTGCCAAGATGAGCTTTGGATTGAGCACGAGTGATCGCGCGAGCGCGACGCGTTGTTGCTCTCCACCCGAGAGCTCGCCCGGTCGGTGCATCACGCGGTCTTTGAGGCCCACTTCTTCGAGCAGCGCGCGCGCGTTGGGTTCCATTTGTCCGCGCGTTTTGCCTTGAATCAGCCCAGGCATCATCACGTTCTCGAGGGCGTTGAACTCGGGGAGCAGATGGTGAAACTGAAACACGAAGCCGATCGTTCGATTGCGCAGCTCCGCCAGTCGAGCGCCGCTCAGTGTGGTGATCTCTTCGCCCGCGATCTTCAGCGAGCCGCTCGTGGGGACGTCCAGCGTGCCAAGACAATGCAAAAACGTCGATTTTCCGGCGCCCGAGGGCCCAACGACGCCGACGATCTCTCCCTCGAAGATGTTGAGATCGATGCCTCGAAGCACCTCGAGCGTGCGTCCCATGTGAATGAACGACT
>JAYVXK010001063.1:0-3493 GCA_043785265.1 Myxococcales bacterium
CGCAATACCCCTCGGTGCAGATCCGCATCGGACAGTCGATCCACAGCGTGTCCCAGACACACCCGCCATCCACGCAGCGCCCGTGATCGTAGTAGACAAGCCAGTCGCTGCTGGCGCAGACCGACGGAGGGCTCGGGCATGCCTTGCTGCCACCATCGACGACGCAGGTTTTTGCGGGCGGTGGGTACGCGCCCGCGTCCGGAGGCGCGAGGACAGAGTTATCTGCGACGAACGAAGCATCATCGCTGACCGCGACGTCTCGCATCGAGCTGTCGATGGACGATTCGTCTGAAGCATCTTGAGGCTCACTCGGCGCGAGACGGCCTCCGCATCTTGCGCCGAGCATCGCAACGATGGACGCGCCTAGGAGCAGAGTCGTTCTTCTCGTCATGTGTCTAGTGCGCGCTACCAAGGTGTCGGCGCGGTGGTGTGCGACATGCAGGAGCCGTTCGCGCATGCACAACCATGAAACGTCTTCGTCCATACGCATAGGCCATTCGCGCAGTGGCCGTGGTCGTAATAAACGAGCCAGTCCGCGTTGGCGCAAACCGACGGAGGAGTTGGGCATGTAGCGGCGTCGCTTGCATCGCCGACGAGACACTTGGCTGGAGGCGGGTCGAAGCCTCCGTCAGGAGCTGGAAGCGAAACAGTCGTGGCGTCGAGCGTCGCGATCCCCGAGTCCAGGTTGAACGCCGGGAGTTCTGCATCGTCCATTTCGACGATCGCGGCGTCTGCGATCGGCGGACCCGAGTCGATCGCGCCGCCACATCGGGCGATCAACATCGCAGAGGCGATGGCCACTGGCCACACACTCCGCGCGCGAGAACTCATCTCCGGAGGATAGCTGCTTTGTCTACTCGTGCGAATGGGACTCCGTCCCTGCCCCCCCGAAGCCCTAGTTGGTGGTGACCTGCCCGCAATACCCCTGCGTGCAGTTCCGCATCGGGCAGTCGATCCAACGCGTGTCCCAAACACACCCGCCATCCACGCAGCGCGCGTGATCGTAGTAGACAAGCCAATCGCTGTTCGCGCAGACCGACGGAGGGATCGGGCATGCCTTGCTTCCACCGTCTGCGACGCAGGTCTTTGTGGGTGGCGGGTACGCGCCCGCGTCTGGCGCAGCCAAGAAAGATGTGTCCGCCACAAACGCGCCATCGCCGCGCGCGCCGTCTCGCATCGAGCTGTCGATGGGCGATTCGTCTGAAGCGTCGTGGAGCTCAGCAGGCGCGAGACTGCCTCCGCATCTTGCGCCAAGCATGGCAACGACGGATGCGCCCAGCAGCAGAGTCGTTCTTCTCGTCATGGACCTCAAGGGGGTGGTGGTGGCCTTGTGAGGTCGGACCAGCAAGCGCCTTTGACGCAAGACGGACAATTATGGAATTTCTTGGTCCACACGCAGACACCGCTCACGCACTGGCCATGTTCGTAATAAACGAGCCACTCCTGGTTGGCGCAAACCGACGGAGGATTTGGGCACGCAGCGGCGTCTCCTGCATCAACGAGGAGACACTTGGTTGGAGGCGGATCGAAGCCGCCGTCCGGCGCGGGAAGCGAGACATGCCAGGCGTCTGGCGGAGCGGCGCCCGAGTCCAGGTTGAACGCCGGGAGTTCTGCATCGTCCATTTCGACGATGGCGGCGTCTGCGATCGGCGGACCCGAGTCGATGGCGCCGCCACATCGAGCGACCAACATCGCTCCAACGATGGCCACTGGCCACACACTCCGCGCGCGAGAACTCATCTCCGGAGGATACCCGCTTTGTCGACTTGTGCGAATGCGACGAGCAGAGACAGCATGGCCCAGCCAAATAGATCGGGCCGCATGATCGCTTCGAGGATCACGTGAAAGCCCACGGCCGCGACCAACGCGACCGAACGCGTGCGTCGCACGAAGAGAAAAATGGGCAACGATAGCTCGGTCGCCACCACGAAGACTGCGGCGAAGACGACTGTGGTCGGACCGATGAGCGAGCTGCCCAAACGGATCGTTGTGTCAGTCACCAAGTCGGACAGCACGCGACCGCTCAGCCAATCGGCGTTGAGCTTGGCAATCCCCGACCACGCGTAGACCGACATCACGAGCCAGCGCAACGGAGAGAGACTGTCAGGACTACACAGCGCGACCATTACCACGCCCACATGAAGGAGATACATCGTGTTGAAGAACGCGAGAGGATCTTGCGTGAGAACCAGCAAACCGCACACGCCCGCAACAAGACCGCTCACCCGAACCGCGCGGCCCATCACGAACGCGATCGCTCCAAGCGTACGCGCGACGCACAGCGCGCAAACGACGGCGGTTGGCAGCGCGATGCCAAACACACTCGGGTGCCATCCTCCGTTGGGCCAACCATAGAGCCAGGTCGGCGCGGACAGTCCCGCCAACCTTGCACCCAGCGTCGTGCGAAGGAGAAACAGCGAGCCCAACGCAATACGGATGAGCGTCAGCGCTCGCATGGGGGTCATCGGCACGACCGCTCGACGACAGTCGTTCGAATGGGAAGGTCCGGGTCGGATGGTCGTTCGTCGAGCGCGACCTCCACAGAGACAGCGACCGCATCAGTCTTGCAAACGAGTTCGGCGAGCCCGTTCAGGTTCGCTCGAAGCGAAGCGACAGAGCCTCCGCCGCGAAAATGATCCGCTCCCGCCAACGCCGTCGATGTTCCCTCCGAGCTGCTCTCCGCAACCCGAGTCGGCGGAACCTCCCGACTCGAACCATCCGCGTCGCGCGCCTCGATGCGAACCCGATAAGTGCCAGCACGCGAGTACATCGACCAACACAGCGCGCGCGATCCATCGACATAGGAGCTCAGCGGAAGCACAACGCAAATGAGCGCAACCGCAACTCTCCGCGACACCACGCCATAGTCTCGAGCCACTCCCGGAGGTTAGCTCACTTGCTCCACCCACCACCTACCGCTCCGTCTCTGAGCGCGAACTCTCCTGGTCGCAGCCCCTTCACTCAGGGGATCCTTCGCTCCGCTCAGGATGACAGGGGGAGAGCGCAGCCCCAATCGCAGGCTTCGGCTAGCGGCCAGCTTTCTTGAACAAGTTGGTATCCACTCGCACGCCGCGCGCGGCAAATTCGTTCACGACTCGAGGCACCACGCCAGTGGCCACATGCCCCTCACCGCCGTCAGCGGCCAAGAAAATATCCCTAGAAACAAGGCCCTTCGCGTCGGTGCCACCGAGCTCCGAAATCCGCCCCACGCGATAGCGCCCATCAGGCAACAGATGCACTTCGATCACGATGTCGAAGCTCTCCGCGACACACTCCCGCGCCGCCTCGGGTGACAGACCAGGCTGGGCGAGCAGAAGTTGAGTCACCAGTCGACTGAGACCTTGGCGAAGCGTCGGCGCTGAAGCAGAAGCGAGAACCCCTTCGGCGCCTTCGCTCACGGCTTCGAGTGTGGATGCGACTGCGCGACCTGAGAGATGTCCTACCACCCAACGATCGGGACGCGTCCTCGCGGCTGCGCGAAGCACGTCTTCGT
>JAYVXK010001064.1:0-3492 GCA_043785265.1 Myxococcales bacterium
GTATGCTGCGCGCGTCAAGCAGCGACAGATGGCGCGGGGGTTTTCGCGTTGAACCAGCTTGCGGAGGTACTCTCGGTGTTTTGTCCCAACTGCGGCACTCAGAACCCAGACACAGCGCAAACCTGCACCAAGTGCAGCTTCAACTTGAAGGGCGCTGCTGCTCCGAAATTCAAGGGAACCATGCTGATGATGAATCAGCAGGGCACTCCTGCCGTGCCTGCCGCGCCAGGTATTCCGGCCGGACCGCCTTCGGGTGCGGGAGGGCCGCCGCGACCGGCGGGTCCACCAAGCAAACTGAAGGGCACCATGGTTGGCGTCGCTCCGCCCATGGCAGGGTCCGCACCAAAGCCCCCTGAAGCACCGCAGGCTGCCCCAATTCGTACTCCCAGCCCAATGGTCGCACCTCCGCCTCCACCCGCCATGGCGCCTCCGCCTCCGCAAATGAGCGCGCAGCCCTTTGGTGCACCGCCACCTGCGGCGGGGCCTCCTCCTCCGATGTTTGGTGCGCCTCCAGCCGCAGCCCCGATTGGAACTCCCGCGCCCTTCGGTGCGCCTCCACCACCCGCAGCGGCACCCATTGGAACGCCTCCTCCATTTGGAGCACCACCACCGCCAGCAGCCGCGCCACCTCCCGCTTTCAATGCGCTTGCAGGGACGATGGTTGCCGGCGCAACCGATTACAATTTTGGTCCACCTGGTGGAGCTCCTCCACAACAACAACAACAACCTGGTGGATATGGTGGTCCCCCTCAAGGTCAGGGTGGTTATGGTGGCCCGCCTCCAGGTGGAGGTCCTCAAGGATTCGGCGGACCGCCGCCAGGCGCACCTTATGGTGGACCACCGCCGGCTCCAGCTTATGGCGGACCCCCTGGCGGATTTGGTGGACCTCCTCCCGATCCCAATCAAGGCGGCTCGCCTGGGCAGTTCGGAAATGCACCGCCTGGCACCGCAATGGCGCCGTATCAACAAGGCGCGATGGCACCTCCTGGTGGGCAGACGCCGATGATGCCTGGTCCGGCCATGCCCATCATCGGGGCAGCACCTCCGAAACTCTGGAACACGACGTTGATCATCTGCATCCTCGCAGGATTCGTCGGCGGCCACCGCTTCTATGTTGGCAAGACGGGCACGGGGATCGCCATGCTCTGCACGCTCGGTGGTTGCGGCGTCTGGACGGTGATCGATTTATTCATGATCATCACTGGCAAGTTCACTGACAAGTACGGTCAGCCGCTCCTCAAAACCTGAGTCACTCGACAGGCACTGGACCGCCAAAGTACCCAAAAAACCGGGCGATCCACATCACGAAGAGCGCAATGGCCAATACGATGATGCCTATTCTAAATGGCATTTTGCGCGCCCATGTCCCAAGCGCTCCCGTCCAGACATAAGTCCCGAGTTCGAGGGTCACGAGGACAGCAAGGAAGGGCGCAACGACCAGCACCAGCGGTTGCGACACCAACGCGTAGTGGAAGTCTCCTGTGAGCAGCGATTGCGTCGCGCGAGACAATCCGCAGGTGGGGCAGGGGTGATGCGTGATGCGCGCGATGGGGCAGCGCCAATGAAACGTGTCCGTCTTGAGATGTGCATACGCGACGAGCGCCAACAAAAGCGGCACCAGGGCTCGACGCCCGCGGTCGACGACGGCACGTTCGCCGCGCGGCGTGGTCAACATCAGGCGGACGCTCACACGTTGAAACGGAAGTGCACGACGTCGCCATCGCGCATGACGTATTCCTTGCCTTCGATCGACAGCTTGCCCGCGTCGCGGCACTTCGACTCGCCGTTGAGCTTGACGAAGTCCTCCCACCAGATGACCTCGGCTTTGATGAAGCCCTTCTCGAAGTCGGTGTGAATCACGCCCGCAGCTTGTGGTGCACGCGCGCCGATGACCGTCGTCCACGCGCGCACTTCGGTCTTGCCGGCGGTGAAGAAGGTGAGCAAATCCAAAATCTTGTATCCTGCACGTATCACGCCGAACAGGCCTGGTTCCTTGAGTCCAGCGCTCTCGAGAAACTCCGGACGGTCTTTGGGATCGAGCTGGGCGATCTGCTCCTCGAGCGCGGCACAAACCGGGACGACGGGTGCGCCCTCGGCGTCGGCGAGCTTTTTGAGCGCCATGTAGTGATGGTTGCCTTCGAGGTTTCGCAGAGACGCCTCGTCGACATTCGCCACGTAGAACGCCGGCTTCGCAGTGAGCAGCTGCATGTCGCGCAACAAAGCAGGCGCATCAGGATTGTCAGGCAGCTTGAACATCCGCGCGGGTTTGCCTTCGTCGAGTTGCTTGGCCAGACCGTCGCAAATTTCCCCCGCGAGCTTCTCTTTCGGGTCGCCGCTTTTTGCGGCTTTTCTGGAGCGATCCAGGCGCTTTTGGACAGTGTCCAAATCTTTGAGGCAAAGCTCGAACGTGACCACGGCGATGTCGCTCACCGGATCGACACGATTCTCGACGTGCACGATGTTGGGATCTTCGAAGCAGCGCGCCACTTGGGCGATCGCGTTGGCCTCACGAATGTGCGCGAGGAACTGATTGCCGAGACCTTCGCCTTTGCTCGCGCCGCGCACGAGCCCAGCGATGTCCACGAATTCGATCGCGGTCGGCACGATCTTGTCTGCGTGGACGACCGTGTCGAGCGCGTCGAGTCGCGGATCCGGCACCATCACGACGCCGACATTGGGCTCGATGGTGCAAAATGGGTAATTGGCCGCCTCGGCTTTTGCCGAAGACAGCGAGTTGAACAAAGTAGATTTGCCGACATTCGGCAGACCGACGATACCGACCGAGAGACCCATTTTTCCTCGTGGCGTAACGCGAGACAGACAACCAAGGTGCGCACTCGAACGAGAGCGGGAGCACCGAGAGCAGAAGACAGCGGGCGGTTATCACGCGGGAACATGCCGAGCAAGCGACTGACGCCCATCTCCGGCTTCGCCGAGCGTGGTCCACACCAGGACGTGATACCACTCAGTCTCATGCGTCCGCTGACCGTCGTGCTCGCAGTCACTGGAAGTGTCGCTGCCTACAAGGCGCCGATGATCGCGCGTCTGCTCCAGCAACGCGGCGCGCGAGTGATTCCCGTCATGACCGCCAGCGCGAAGAAGTTCGTGGGCGCGGCGACCATGAGTGGGATCACCGGCGAGGCCGTGCGTGATGACATGTGGAACGCCTCATTTTCCGGCGAAATGCACGTCGCTCTCAGCAATGAAGCAGACGTCATTGTCATCGCGCCTGCCACTGCCGACGTGCTCGCGCGACTCGCGCAAGGCCGCGCCAACGATCTGGTGACGGCTCTCGGACTCTGCGCCAAGGGTCCGGTCATCGTCGCGCCCGCGATGCACCCACGGATGTGGCATCACCCAGCGACAGCCAACAATGTGTCTGCGCTCGCAGCTCAATCACGCGTCACGTTCGTCGGCCCTGTGCATGGAGAGGTCGCCTCCGGCGATCAGGGCATCGGCCGCATGAGTGAACCAGAAGACATCGCGGCGGCA
>JAYVXK010001065.1:0-3490 GCA_043785265.1 Myxococcales bacterium
GGTCTTTGGTGCGCCCCGTGCCGTCCAGCACCCGCACCAAGCTCGCTCGCGCCTCTGCGTCCGTCGGATCGATTCGAACGAGCGCGCCGAGGACTTCGATGAGGCGCTCTTGGCCATCACGCGCTTGCTCGAAGGCACGCGCAGCCTTGCGAAACAGCTCGATTTGCTCAGCGCGTGAACGATGCGCGGTCGCCTCGATGTAATATTCACCGAGTCCGGCAAAGTCGCCCTTCTTGACGAGGGTGCCTTCCAAGCGTTCGCGAGCGCCCCCGTGATTCGGTTGCGCCGCCAATGCGCGATCGAGGTAGGCGTGCGATCCGTCTTCGTCGCCGAACGTATCTCCAAAGAAGACCGCCGCGCGGTACATGAACTCCGCGACGACTGACGCGCTCAAGGTCTTGATGCGCTTGTCTTGCGAGATGTGCTCGAACGCGAACGCGAGGTCGCTCAGCCGGTCGTGACGAACGGCAGCTGCAAAGAGCTTGGTCCACGCCTCATGGGTCAACTGCCCGCGGCTTTGCGCGAGAAGAAACGCGTCGAGGATTTCAGTCTCTGCCTCGAGTCGCTCGTCGAGCGACGCAAGCACGGAGGCGATCCCCGCGGGTGGGCGGTGGCGAGTCGGGTCGCTCATGAGCTACGCGGACTCTCAACGGTACCGAAACTCTCGGCGTAAGGAGAGTATCTTCGCGACTTAGTTTGCTAAACCGGCGTTCAGCTCACCTGGGGGCTTTGCTCAGCTCCTCATAGAGGTAGGCGGCGCTCTTGATCCCCAAATGATAGTTCTCGAGATCGAGCCATTCGTTGGGAGCATGCGCGTTTTCGTCGGGCTGCCCAAAGCCCATGAGCAAGCACGGCTTGCCCGTCACGTCTGCGATCGTGCGCACGAACGGGATGGAGCCACCCTCGCGAATGAAGACAGTCGGCTTGCCAAACGCCTTCGAAAAAGCACGTTTTGCGACCTCGAAGACCGGGTGATCGGTTGGGGCGAGGTAGGGTCGGCCTCCGTGGAGCGGGACGATGCGCACGGTCACGCCTTTCGGAGCGATGCTCTTCAAGTAGTCACCAACCTTGCGCTCGATCTCTTCTGGTTCTTGATGAGGGACGAGCCGACAAGAGATCTTCGCCATGGCGCGCGCTGGAATGATCGTCTTGCTGCCTTCCCCTTGGTGCCCGCCGCCGATGCCATTCACATCGAGAGTGGGTCGCGCCCAGACGCGCTCGAGCGTGGAGTAACCCTTCTCGCCGAACACCGCAGGCGCGCCTGTGCTCCGTAGCCACTGGGCTTCGTCGAACGGAAGCAGCGCGATTTCTTTGCGCTCTGCATCGGTGAGCGCGACGACCGCATCGTAAAACCCAGGCACTGCGATGTGACCGTCGTCGTCATGCAGACGCGCGATCATTTTTGCAAGAGCGTTGAGCGGATTGACGACGCCGCCGCCAAACGAGCCGGAATGCAAATCTTTGGAAGGTCCTTCGACATGAACCTCCATGTACATGAGGCCGCGCAAGCCGACGCAAAGCGACGGGATGCCGCGGCCGAACATGGCCGTGTCACTCACGCACACGAAGTCAGCCTCCAAGTCCTTGGATTTTGCGCGCATGAGCGCGTCCAGGTTCACGCTGCCGATCTCTTCTTCGCCCTCGACGATCATCTTCAAGTTGATCGGCAGCTTGCCGCGCGTCTTGATGAACGCTTCGATCGCTTTGGCGTGGATGTGCACTTGGCCTTTGTCGTCGACCACACCGCGACCCCACATGCGACCGTCGCGAATCGCTGGTTCGAACGGCGGTGAGATCCACTCGCCGAGCGGCTCGACAGGCTGCACGTCGTGATGTCCGTAGACGAGCAGTGTGGGTGCATTCGGCGCATGCATGAACGAAGCAAAGACCGCAGGATGCCCAGCAGTGGGCCAAATCTCCACGCGATCGGCGCCGAGCGCGCGCAGATCTCTCGCCAGAAACTCCGCGTTCCTTGCCATGTCCGCTTTGTGCGCGGGGTCGCTCGAGATCGCCGGAATGCGTACCCACTCGGTGAGCTGCGCGACGAAGTCTTCACGATGTTGATCGATGTAGCCGAGGACTCGTTCCATTGGAGAAGGACTGTAGAGCATCGATTGGAATGAATCGATGCTCCTGACCAATCATGGCTCATGGCAGAGGTGGCTTGACAAGATAGCTAAGTGATATCACTTTGGCATCAACGAGGTTAATGCCATGGCGTCCATTCGTGAGATCGAGCGCGCAGGAATTTCAGGCGGGCTCATGTTTTTGCTGGGTTTGGCCACGGTGGTCAGTGGACCGGTGATGCTCAGGCTCGGTGCCGGTGACCAGAGTCTCGTCGAAATGGGCGTCGGCGTGGCCGTGTCCATCGCAGGGCTGCTGATTCTTTCGGGTCTTGTGATGGTCAATCCCAACGAAGCCGTCGTGCTGCAGCTGTTTGGTGACTACGTCGGCACGGTGAAGACGTCGGGCCTCCGGTGGGTCAATCCATTCTGTCAAAAGCGTCGACTGAGCACACGCTCATCGTCGTTCGACAGCGTGCGCCTCAAAGTGAACGACAAAGATGGTAACCCCATCGAGATCGCCGCCATCGTCGTCATGCAGGTCAAGGACACCGCGCAAGCGTGCTTCGCGGTCGACGACTACAACGCCTACGTGCGCATGCAAGCAGAGGCGTCGTTGCGCAATCTCGCCTCGCGACATCCTTATGATGCGCACGACGACGCGATTTCTCTTCGCCGCAACACGAGCGAGATGGCTGTCGAGTTGCGCCGCGAGCTCACGGAGCATGTCGTCGTTACGGGCGTCGAGGTGTTGGACGCAAAAATCAGCCACTTGGCGTACGCGCCGGAGATCGCACAAGCGATGCTGCAACGTCAGCAGGCCTCCGCGATCATCGCCGCGCGGCAGAAGATCGTCGAAGGCGCAGTGGGCATGGTGCAGATGGCACTCGCAAAACTGAAGGCCGAGGGCGTCGTCGAACTCGACGAAGAGCGCAAGGCGCAGATGGTGGCCAACCTGCTGGTCGTCTTGTGCAGCGAGCGGGCTACTCAGCCGATCATCAACGCCGGCACTCTCTACTGAGAACGTCATGGCCGAACGCAAGCCGTTCCTGCTTCGCATGGATCCCGATGTCTTCGCTGCATTGCAGCGCTGGGCGGACGATGATCTGCGGAGCTTGAACGGCCAGATCGAGTTCGTGCTCCGTCGGGCGCTGGAAGACGCGGGCCGCGGCAAGAAGGTCAAAAAGAAGTAACTAGCCGCGCACCGCATTGATCGGTAGAGAACCCGGGGTGCGCATTTCGAAGCTCGTCTGGCTTGCCTTTCCAGTCGCTGGACTGAGCGCGCTGGCAATCGATTGTCTCGGTCCGACCGAACTGAAGGTCGTGCTCACGACAGACGCCAACTGTGGAGACCTTCGCAAGTTCGGTACGCGAATCGTGGTGACCACCAATGGCGTCGTGGGCTCGCCTGTCGTCGCCACGACTTG
>JAYVXK010001066.1:0-3483 GCA_043785265.1 Myxococcales bacterium
CGCCGCTCTCGGCGGATGCAGAGATCGTGGCGCGTGTGTCGAGCAAGCTGCGCGAGACCGAACAAATCATCCGTGGTCGATGTCGACAACTCGCTCGCGACATTTCGAGCCGTGTAAAGCGTGGGTTCTCACTCACCGAAATGGGCGATCGCGTCGCGACACCTCTTCAAACGCAACGCTCGATCTCCGTGGCGATCGGCCACTGAGATGGCTCCCCCGCCCGAGGACGCGCCTCGAGCGAGTACGCTGCTTCATCTCCGCAAGATGATGGCAGCAGCAGCTGCGCTTGGTGTTGCAGCGATCACTACACGCAGCGCGAGCGGGCGCAGCGAAACGCATGACGTGACGATCACTCCAGATGCATCGCAGCCGGACACAAGCGTCGCGCTGCCTGACGCGAGCGGTCCCGATGGAGGAGTCACCCCAATCTGTCCAGGCGGCGAGGTTCTGCTCAGTGGAACGTGTGGGTACATGGTCGTGGATCCCATTCCGACCCCTGCGCAACGCGGATGCGGGTGCAGCAAGACGCCAGGAAGCAGCGGTTGAGAGGACACATGCAAATTACATCTAAACCAAAAAAGCGCCTCGCGTTGATGCCCGAAGTATTGCCCGCGCCGACGCGATCGGACCACGGACAGTCCAGTGTTCGCCAGCGCACGGTGGGGCACATGCACAAGATGATTGCGGCTGCGGGCGCACTGGCGAGTTGCACGCGTCCGGTGACTCAACCAGACAACACCATGACCATCCCGGCACCGTCCGCCCCGAGCGCGAGCACGTCCGTGACGACGACAGTGACTCCGCCCATGCCTTCGCTCACAGCGAGTGTCACGCCTCCCATCGTGCCGCCAGTTCCAACGCCCACTGCTCCTGCGACGGGCTACATGGTCGTCGACATGCTCCCCTCCCCTGCTCGCTGTTATGGCGCAGCGGCCTCGATGACCGCGGTGGCCGTGTGGAAACAAGACGCGACAGGTTTCTATGCGGAGGTTGTCATCACGCACGCGGGAGCGACCAACACGACGCTGCTTCCAAAGAGCGTCAATGTTTGGGGGGGGGCGCTGATGAGCGCTGGAGGCACTCCAGCTCAGGTGACCCTGCGAGTGCGTCCTAACCCTGGAAATACGTCGTTTGGTGCATCTCTCGACGTGATGTGCGGATCGCAGAGCGGCACCGTCATCGCGAACGCACAGTTGAGCGGGGCGAAAAAAGTTGGCGACAAACTTCCTGTCACTGTGATCGATCGATGACTGTCAAACGCTCACTCAAAGTCCTATCTGGGGACGCTCCCGTCACACGCGCGAACTCGAACGTGCGCGCGCGAACGCTCGTGCATCTCCAACGAATGGTCGCCGCCACGGCGCTCGTGAATTGCTCGCGACCTGTTCAAAGCGAAACAACGATCACGCCGAAGACCACGTCCGATGCAGGTCCGTTCGCGCCCCCAACGGTAAGCGTGCCCGTTACTCCGCCGACAGGTTATGCCGTCGTCGATCCCATGCCCTCGCCCGCGCGATGTTATGGCGCAGCAGCTGGACTCATCGGCAAAGCCGTGTGGAAGACCGACACGACAGGGATGTACATCGAGATCACCGTCAACCCAACCGGCGGGGGCGTACCGTCGACCGTGACCGGTTTCAACAAGCTCTCCACGAGCGTGATGGGCGCCAACCTGATCTCGACGGACCTGCGAGGCTTGTCGATGCTCGTTCGCGCGCGTCCTCTCGCGGGCAACACATTCATGAGCGTTTCGATCGGAGTCGAATGTGGCGCGATGACGACGCCTGGTGCGGTCGTCCTGTCGATGACATTGGCTCCTGGTAAACCAAAAGTAGGGGACGTGATCAGCGTGAGTTTGATCGACCGATGAGCTCCGTCCGCAACTCGACGCTCGCTCACATGAACCGGCTGATTGCAGCCGCATCTCTGGTCGGGACCGTCGCGTGCAATCGATGCAATTCTTTGCCTGGCGGCGGCTACGCTGTCGTCGATCCGATGCCCAATCCGGCGCGGTGTCCGAGCAACGTGTACGGCATGTCTCCGACCGCGAAGCTGGTGACGACTGACGCGGGACAGATGCAGGTCGAGGTCGAACTCACTTCGCCACCAGGCCTTCCACCTCCTTCGTTCGACGCAGACGACGCGGGAGCGCTCTCTGTCGCGGTGTCCAACGGAACGCTCGACTCGCAATCACGGAGCGGAACCACGTTCCGATTCCTCGTGACGCCGGCAAAAGGTGTCGGCGCCATCGCGCTCACGCTCCAAGTCACTTGCGACGCCGGCTCGAGCGCGATCGTCGCGAATGTGGATTGGGGAACCACTGCAGACGGCGGCAAAGACGTGCGCATCAGACTGTCGGAGTATTGACCGATTCGGCGATCGCTGAAGTGACTACCTTTGAGGGGGATTCGCTCGTCACGCACCAAAGCTGGTGGGCTGCACGTGTCGCGCCGACATAGAGCGCGTGGCGTGCTTGCGGTGTGTCGGGAAAACACGCCGCGCTGGTCTCGAGCATGATGACTTCGTCGAACTCGAGGCCTTTGGTCTGACGAATGTCGGTCACGTCAAAACCTGCCTCCCAGGTGAAGTCTTGGCGCGCGACGCGTCGCATGTTGGGAACCTCTGCGCGTGCGAGCCCCTCGTAGTAGACGTCTGCTTGCTGCGGGAAACGCGCGACGAGCGCGACGTTCGCAGTCGGATCTTCGCGAGCGAGTTGCTTGAGCGCGTCTGCCAAGAAGGCCACCGCTTCACCACTCGATGCGTACTCGAACAGTTCGACCGGCGGGCCGTTTCGCGACGCGATCGGCTCGGCGTCATGCGCGAACGGCCCGAGCACAGCGCGCGCAAA
This sequence comes from Myxococcales bacterium, assembly GCA_043785265.1. Lineage (GTDB taxonomy): Bacteria > Myxococcota_A > Polyangia > Polyangiales > Polyangiaceae > JANYHY01. The sequence goes on from JAYVXK010001066.1 coordinate 2,849, forward strand.
CCGCGTAATTTCAGCCGTAGAACGGTAACTCACCTTGAGCGGCTCCATGGTGGCGATCTCTCCGAGCTCGGTCATCAACTCGGTCCAGTCGAACTCACCACGCGAATCGTCGTCGTCGTCGAGCATGCGCTGCGCGGTGTCGCCCGCGAGTGTGATGCTCTTGTCGTTGTCTGCGAGATTGAGCAACACGCGCAGCTCGATGGGCGATGCGTCTTGCACTTCGTCGATGAAGAGATGCGCGTAGCGATAAGGAATGCCCTCGTCGTCGATGAGCGGGCCTCGGAAGAGTTGGTAGAGCCGCAAGAGCAGTCCGTAGTCCTCGGTGTCGAGAGTCGGCAGCTCGCCGTCTCGCTCGCCCTCTGACCGCACGCGCGCCTGACGGACGCACCAGTCGTGGAACTGATCGAGCTGACCGGGACCGAAACCTCGCGCTCCCGCGAACGTGCGCGCGATTCGTTGACGCGACGTGCACAGCTCGTCCCACGCACCCACGATCGCCCTGGATTTCAGCCGCATTTCGTGACCGAGTTTTTCGAGAGCGCTGCCGGTGACATCGGGTAGCACCTTGGGATCGATGCCAGCGATGCGACGCTTACCGCCATACCAGCTCGCGAGAGCGCTCACTCGTCCGTCAG
>JAYVXK010001067.1:0-3478 GCA_043785265.1 Myxococcales bacterium
ATGCAGCTCGTACATTTTCAGCGCATGCTCTCCTGCGCGCGTCCCGCGATAGCGCGTGATGATCGCGTCGAGAGAGCCGCGGAATCGATCCGACGGCAAAAACCTCAAGTAGGCATCTGGACCGATCACAGGCGCCGCGAGCGCCGCAAACGTGAGGTCGGCTGCACTGAAGGTGTCGCCTGCGAGGTATTTGCGCCCGTCGCTCAGACGCTGACCGACAGTCTCGAAGAGCTCTGTGATCACCGCATGCGATTTGAGTGCGCCTTCTGGTGTCACCCGCAGTCCACGACGAATCGCCCTTGCAAGCAGTGGTGTCAGCGCGCCCGCAAGACCGCCTTCCCAAGACGGTATGCCATTCTTGAAGAGCTCTGCGAGTTGGTCTCGGGGCAGCTTGAGAAGTGTTTCGTAGGCCACCCGTCGCGTCGCTGGGCCGAGCTTGCGATCGAACAGCGTGCAGAGATCCACGACGTCGTCATTACCCACCAAATACAGCCGTTCGGCGGTCCCATGATCGTCGGCCCATTTCACGATGTCTGCCGACTCAGTGAGTATGCGATCGTCAGTGATGAGCGCTGGCACAGTGCGCTTGGCGCCAGCGCCGAATGATGCAGCCCACGAAAGCAGAGGGGCGTGCGGCTCTTCCACGAAGTCGACGCCGCTCCGCTCCAATGCCCAGCGCGCCTTCTCGCAGTAGTGACTGAAATAAATCGTGATGAGTCGAGTCGCCATGCGAGAAGCGCTTATGCTACTCGACCTCAACCCTCCGGAGGCGTCAGAGTGAAAATCCACGAGTATCAGGGCAAGCAAATCTTCGCGAAGTACGGCGTCCCGATCCCGAAGGGATATCCCGCGTTCTCCGTGGACGAGGCAGAGGCCGTCGCCAAGAAATTGATCGAAGAGACCAAAAGCAATGTGGTCGTCATCAAGGCGCAAATCCATGCCGGAGGCCGCGGAAAAGGCGGCGGCGTGAAGGTCGCAAAAGGCGGCGCTGCCGAAGCGAGAGAATGGGCGCAGAAGATCCTCGGCATGCAACTCGTCACACACCAGACGGGTCCCGCGGGACAAAAAGTTCGTCGCCTGTATGTCGAACAAGGCCTGGAGATGGTCACTGAGCTCTACCTGGGCGCCGTCGTCGATCGCGACAAGCGTCGCATCGCTTTCATGGCGTCCACCGAAGGCGGAGTCGAAATCGAAAAGGTGGCCGAAAACTCCCCAGAAAAGATCATCACGGTGCACGTCGACCCCATCGTCGGCTTGTCTGCATTCCAAGCGAGAGAGCTCGCGTTCGCTCTTGGGCTGCAAAAGTACTCCAAAGAGACTGTGGGCAAGTTCGTCAAATTGATGAGCGCGCTCTACGAAGTGATGATCAAAGAAGACTGTTCGCTGGTGGAGATCAACCCGCTCGTCGTCCTCAAAAATGGTGATGTGGTCGCGCTCGACGCGAAGATCAACATGGATGACAACGCTGAATTCAGGCACAAAGCCGCCTGGGCAGAGGTCTTCGACAAAGAAGAAGAAGACGCGGTCGAGCTCGAAGCAAAAGAGGTCGGACTCAACTACGTCTCGCTCGACGGAAACGTTGGCTGCCTCGTCAACGGCGCTGGGCTCGCGATGGCGACCATGGACATCATCAAGCACGTCGGCGAAAAGCACGGCGTCTCGCCTGCGAATTTTCTGGATGTGGGCGGTGGCGCCAATCAAGAGCAAGTCGAAAAGGCGTTCACGATGATCCTCAAGAGCGACAAGGTTCGCGCGATCTTCGTCAACATTTTCGGCGGCATCATGAAGTGCGACGTCATCGCGGCGGGTGTCGTGGCTGCGGCAAAGAACCTGGGTCTCAAGGTCCCCGTGGTCGTTCGTTTGGAAGGAACCAATGTCGAGCTCGGCAAGAAGATCTTGAGAGAGAGTGGACTTGCCATCATCGCAGCAGACACCATGGCTGACGGCGCACAAAAGATCGTCGCTGCGGTCACGGGAGGTGCAAAATGAGCATCATCGTAGGGAAAAATACGCGCGTTGTGGTGCAGGGCATCACGGGCAGTGCCGGCGGGTTTCACGCCAAGCAGTGTCTCGAATACGGCACTCAGGTCGTCTCGGGCGTCACTCCTGGTCGCGGCGGAGAATCTTTTGAAAATAAGATTCCGGTCTTCGACACGGTCAAACAAGCGGTAGAGAAAACCGGCGCCAATGCCAGTTTGATCTTCGTGCCGCCGCCTGGTGCGGCCGACGCGATCCTCGAAGCCTTCGACGCGGGACTCGAACTGGTCGTGTGCATCACCGAAGGCATCCCCGTGATGGACATGATCAGAGTGCGTCGCCAACTGGAGACCCTCACTGGCAAGACACGACTCATCGGTCCCAATTGCCCGGGCATCATCACGCCGGGCGAATGCAAGATGGGCATCATGCCCGCGCACATTCACAAGAAGGGCAATATCGGCGTCGTGTCGAAGAGCGGCACGCTCACCTACGAAGCCGTGGGTCAGTTGACGGCGCTCGGCATCGGCCAATCGACCTGCATCGGCATCGGCGGAGACCCGGTCGCGGGAATGGACTTCGTCGATGTTCTCGCCATGTTCAACGCCGATCCGGACACACACGGTGTCATCATGATCGGCGAGATTGGTGGCGGCGCCGAGGAACTTGGCGCGGAGTACATCAAGAAAGAAATGAAGAAACCCGTCGCGTGCTTCATCGCGGGCACCACGGCACCGCCCGGCAAACGCATGGGTCACGCAGGCGCGATCATCAGCGGCGGCAAAGGCACTGCATCAGCCAAAATCGAGGCGCTCGTCGCTGCGGGCTGCAAAGTTGCTCCCACGCCAAGCGACATGGCGACCACACTGAAGAGCATGATGTAGATCGGCGTCAACGAGCGAGATCGGTCACCACGCGCATCGCTGCGTTGTGACCGGCTGCTCCAATCACACTCCCCGCCGGGTGCGTGCCTGCGCTGCACGAGTAGAGTCCGGCGATGGGCGTCACGTACGGCAGGCGATCAGAAAAGCCCCAGCCGTTGTCGACATGGTGGATGTGTCCACCCTGAATGCCAAAGTGCTCTTCGATTTTTCGTGGATGCAGAGGGACTGCGTCCACCACGAGATCACTCGTGCCTGGCGCGAAACGATCGCAAATCGACAAGAGACGCTTCACGTATCGACTCTCCTCTTTCTCCCAAGTCGATCCTTTGATGTCACGCGGGACCCACTGCACGAACAGCGCCGAGTTGTGGTTGCCTTCTGGATCTTTGAGCGAGGGATCGACTGTCGTGTGCAAATACCATTCGATCGTGGGCTCGTCGTAGAGTTCCCCGCGCTGCACGGCTTCGAAGCCTTCTTTCAAGTGGCGGATGACGTCTTTTTCGTCGGGCAGCAAGTGGACCGTCGTGCCAAATTGGCCTTTGTCTTCTGGCAGACACGAAAACTTCGGCAGGCCACGTAGCGCGAGGTTCACCTTCATCGTCGAGCCTGGTTTTTTG
>JAYVXK010001068.1:0-3475 GCA_043785265.1 Myxococcales bacterium
GGCTTCTGGACCGCGAAGACGCGAGCCGAACGCAAGGTCGTGGTGAATCCCGAGGACGTCAGCGTGAACCGTGGCGCAAAGGTGCTCGACTCCGAACACCCCGACGTGCACCGCGTCAAGCGCACTCACCTCAACGCGCTCGAAAACTTCGTGCCGTTCTTCGTGCTGGGTCTGCTTTATTCGATGACCGACCCCAATCTCACGATGGCGCGCGTCCTCTTCTCGACGTTCGTTGTGATTCGAATCGCTCACGCGTTTTTCTACGTGAACGCGAAGCAACCGTTCCGAACAGGCTCGTTCGCGGTAGGCGCCATCATCAATCTGATCATGGTGGTTCAAGTGATACGCGCCGTGTTGCCCACGGTTTTCGGGTAAGCGCAGCGCAGGCCGCGAGGTCCATGCGGTTGCCTCTTGATCTCCTCGTCGCAAGAGAGCAAGGTCCGCCGCTTCGTTTTCGGATCCTGCAAATGACGACCGCTTCCAACACACAACGAGCCCTCCTCGAGATCATCCCGAGCGAGTCTCTCCCGCGTTTTCCGCTGGACGACGACTCCCAACCTTTTGCCTTCTCCGAGGACCGCGCAGATCTCGAGCGAACCGTCGAGTGGCGTCCGCCCGCCCAGTTGCGCAACGTCTCCCCCGACGACCTCTGTGAGATTGGCGTTCAGACGACCGCAGCTTCGTCGCGCCCCCTCTGGAACATCCGAGCTGTGTGGCCGCAGCGCGCTGCCCTGCCGACAGTCTCCATCCGCGAGCGCCACCCGCGATTGTTCCTCCACCTCGTCCCAGTGGCTGCGTCGATCGCAGCGTTCGTCACGACTCTGGTGCTGGCCTTCGTGTTGCGTGGGCCGCTCGAACACCTGTTCGGCGCGCTGCTCGGTCATCCGTAGTCGGGGACGGAAGAACCTCGCCCGAGCGGAAGTGAAGTTAGCGCCGGCGGCGATGGGCGTCCGCGTACACTTGTTCCCATGCCCTCCCGGCTAGCGGCTCTCTACTTCGCTCTCTGGGCAACCGCTTGCCTGGGCGCTTTGGTGATCGCGCTTCGCGCTCGCAAGCGCATCGCGATCGCCAACCCTCGCTATTGGCGCGGGCTCGCGCGTGGCTGGAAGTTGGGCACCTTCGCTCTCGCGTTCGTGGGCATCGTAGGCGTGGCGCCACGTTCTGGCGATCCCACCTGGGACTACTGGGACGCTGCCTTCATGGCCATCCTCACGTATCTGACCGCGCCGTGGACACTGGGCATCGTCGTGCGGTCTCTTCGTCGCTCACTGGGTGACCGTCGTCCTGCCGCCGCCGAGATCTATGTGGCCGCCTGCGCGTGGTTTTTTTCTGCCAGCTTCTCGTACGACCTCTACCTCTGGTTGCGCGATGGGAACTACCCATCCACATGGTCGAGCAACGCGGTCGCCTCCTCTGGTCTGTACGCTGCGGGCGGTGCGATGTGGTCACTGCGCTGGACGCAAGCAGGCGGAACTACCTTTGCGTTCCTGGTTCCTGATTGGCCCGAATCACTGGCAGACGGTGGCGTGCGAGGAATCCTTCCGTTCGTGGTTGGGTTCATGTTGCTTGTGGTCGGACTCCTGTCGCCATTCTTGTGGATGGCGTTGCACGGCGGATGATCTCTAGCGCGGTCCCCGCACCCGTCGCCGTTCCCGTTGCCGTCGCCGTACCCGTCCCCGCTCCCGAACGCCGATCATGTGGCTGGAAATAGCGAGTCCGGAGCGCCGCCGACAATTTTTTTGCGCGGAGGGTTGACGCGATTCGAGTGAGAACTTAATCGATTTTGTCGAACCCAAAGGAGGTGTTCCATGTTGACCAAATATGAGACCGTCTCGACGCTAGACCGCATGCTTGATGATGTGATGGGAGCCATGGTTGGCACTGCCACGAGTGCGCGCACATTCGATCCTTCTGTCGACCTGCGCGTGAACGAGAGTGAAGTCGTCTTCGTGTGCGACGTCCCCGGCATCAAACAAGAGGACATGGAAGTCACGCTAGAGAACCATGTCCTGACCATCAAAGGCATTCGCCGATTCGACACCAGACAGGACGAGCATGTCGTGTTGGGCCGCGCATACGGCGCATTCGACCGCGCCTTCGCGCTCCCCGACTACCTGGACGACTCGAGCCTGGTCGCAAACCTCGCGGACGGCGTGCTCACGATACGCATTCCCAAACACGCGAAGGCCAAGCCACGAAAGATCCAAATCGGCAACGGGTCGAACCCCAAGCAGATCAAGGAGTAGCGATGAATCAGCGCCACGGTCCATCCTCTGATCAGAACCGGAAGGTCAATCAGCGGTCGCTCGACTACCTACGCAAACGATCGCTGCACCGTACATGGTGGAAGTCTGCGCGCGTGACACTGCGACGTGATCCACTCGCGCAACTGGGTCGACCCTCCAGCACTGACAAGATCGCCACAAAATAGCGTTCGCCGCCGTCACCTCTCTCCTCCTCCCCCATGACCATGGGGGAGGCCGGGAGGGGCTCACGCCTGCAAGATGATCACTCGAGCAGACTACGCAGCATCCACGCGGTCTTCTCGTGCACGTTCATCCGCTGCGTCAGCATGTCGCATGTTGGCTGGTCGTGGACTTCGTCTGCACGCTTGAAGGCTTCGCGGGACGTGCGCGCGACAGTCTCGTGACCTTCGACCAGACTTCGGATCATGTCCGTGGCCTTCGGCACAGTGTCATCGTCTTTGATCGACGTGAGCGCCACGAACTGCTTGTAGGTGCCTGGGGCTGGGAACCCCAGGGCACGGATGCGTTCAGCGACCAGATCCACCGCAATCCAGAGCTCGTTGTACTGCTGCTCGAACATGAGATGGAGCGTCTGGAACATCGGGCCGGTCACGTTCCAGTGATAGTTGTGCGTCTTCAAGTACAGCGTGTAAGTGTCTGCCTGTACCTTCGAGAGCGCGGTCGCGATTTGTTCGCGGTTCTTGGAGTCGATTCCGATGTTGATATCCATGATGTCTCTTCAGAGGCTCCAGCTCGCGTCCTCGTTGCGATGCAAGGCGTTCTTTTTGTGGCAAGAGCCGACTACCGGCGGCGACGTCTGAGCACGGCGAGCAACATACCCGCGCCAATGAGCCACTCGCCTCTGGTTCCGGTCGGTGACTGTCGGCATCCACAGCCTGAGTCGTAGCTTGGGACCGCGCCTGCGTCCGCGGAAGCTTCTTCCCGGTCGGTCGCGTCGGTGTATCGCACCCCTGAGTCGCTCACGCCAGCGTCTGGCGGAGTCCCAGTGTTGCCGAACTCGTAGGCGCCGATGTCGATCTTGCCCCCAACGATCGATCGGAGCTCGCTGCTCGTGGGATGGACGTAGTCCATCGTGGGCGTCAGCAACTTCCCCGCTCCCAGCCCTGGGTCCGTGCCGGTGTCGATGCAGGCGGAGGCTACCTGCAGGTGGTAGTCGAACCCAGCGGCGTTCACCAGCTTGGGATCCATCGTGAAGTTGGTCGTGAGGA
>JAYVXK010001069.1:0-3474 GCA_043785265.1 Myxococcales bacterium
GTTTTGGTCGTGCATCCAAGACTCTCACGCAACGACTCGATGGGCCTGATGGCGCGCGCGTGGGAATCGACTTTGCGCGACTCGCGCTCGATCTATTCGAAGACGCAGAAGGGGCTCTCGACGCCATCGAACGCGCATTGGACGCGGACGCCGACCTCGAGGAATACATCCAGATCGTGCCCTCCGCAGCGACGCTCGCAAAATCACCTGGCGCCGACGCTGCCATCGCGCGCGCCGTTGGTTTGGTCGACAAGCCGTACAGCAACGTCGGCGTTCCGGCGCTGCGCCTCTTTGCTGCGATTGCCAAGCAACGTGGAGACGCGAACTCCGTCGGTCGTTTTGTTCTGCTTGCTGCAGAACGAGAAGTCGATGACGACGCGTTGGTTCGCGAGGCAGATGACGTTGCGCGCACCTTGTCCGCGAGTGCGGCTACGGAGCGCTTCTACAAGCGTGTCTCCAACAAGCGTCGCGCAGAAGCGTGGCGCGCGAACGTCGACTCCGAACGTGCCGCAGGGCGATACGAGCGTGTGATCGAATCGCTCGAGCGCGTGAAGCTTTCGTCGCCCCAGCCCGAGCACGTCTCTCTCGAGTCCGAGATCCGCGAGGCCTACACGCTCGCAGGTCGCGCGGAGGATCTCGAAGTGCGCGCTCGACGCGAGGCTGAACGCGAGAGCGCACCCATCGCGGCGCGCGCGAACGGATGGACGGAGGTCGCTCATCTTCGCGAGCAACGCGGCGACGTGACGGGAGCGACCGCAGCGCTACTCGAGGCGGCGCGTCTCGATCCGGCGCCCCTCGAACGTTGGAGCTCGCTCGAGCGAATCGCGGCTCTCGCTGGTGCCTTCGAAGTGCGTGTTCGAGCACTAGGAGAGATCGAGACGCGTGTGGATCTCGATGCGCGCCCGTCGGTCTTGCGACGCCTCGCGCATGCCCAAGAGGAGGCAAACGACCTTCAGGGTATGCAGGCCACGTGGCAACGCGTTCTCGAGCAACGCCCTGATGACGAAGAAGCCGATCGCGCCATCGAATCGCTGCTCGCTCAGTCATCCGATTTCGTTCGTCTCGCCGAGCACCTCTCTCGTCGCGCCGAACGCCTCTCTCGCACAGGCGAGCAGCGCGACACGCTTCGTGTCGTTCGTTTGCGCCGCGCAGCGATCCTCGAACAGCGGCTCGGTCAAGTCGCGCAAGCATGCGAAGAACTCGAACGTTTGGTCGCCGAGTGGCCGAACAACGAGAGCGCCGTACGCTATCTCGCTGACTTGTACGAGCGTTCGGGGCGTCCCGCACGCGCAGTTCCTTTGTGGCAGCGCCTCGCGACTCTCGCGACGACAGACACAGCACGCGGCGATCTCATGGTGCGCGCTGCCGCTGCCGCTCGTGCATCGGGAGACACGGAGACCGCGGCCTCACTTGCTGAACAAGCGTCGACCGCGCCCTTCGCGCGACACGCCGCGCTTTCACTGGTCGCTCAAATCGCGCGCGATCGTCATGACGATCCGACACTGGCGCGCGCGCTTGCTGGTTTGGCAGACACCTCGCTCGAAGAGCCACTGCGGGCCGCAGAGATGCTGATCGAGGCCGCTCAAGCGTGCGCTCGCGGCGGAGACGTCAACGGCGCTCTCACCCATGCTCAGCGCGCAGCGACGATCGCACCCAGTCGTGCGGCCGCGCAGCTGTTCGCGCGTGGACTCGAATATCGCCTGCGTGGTGCGGGCGGACCGACCGAGGCCGCACAAACCCTCGCTGAGCTTGGGCGCGTCGAAGGGCAACTCGACGTCGATGACGCCGCATTGCATGCGTTCTTGCGCGCAGAGGCACTCGATGTGGTGCAAAGCGGCGACGCGGGTCTTGCAGAACTCGAAGCCGCGCGCACACGTTGGGGGTCGCACGGTTTGATCGAAGTCGGAATCGCCGAGCGCTACGCACGCGCATATCGCTGGATTGATGCGTTGCCGCACTTCGAGCGAGCGCTCGCAGGTCAGTTGCTCGGGTTGAGAGGAAGCGCCAGCGTCGCGTTTGCTGCTTCAGAAGTCGCCGAGCGCGCCCAGCGCCCAGACATCGCGCTCGCATTTTTGGAGCTCGCCGCGCAAGACCTCGCAATGAGAGAGCGCGCGCAGAAGCGAATCGCGCACGTGGCCGCTCAAACTGGTGACATCGCACGTGCGCGCATCGTGCTCGAACAGCTCATAGGTGCATCGACTCCAGAAGAAAAGCCGACGCTCTTCGCGCAGCTGGCCCGTGCGCTGTTTGGTTCGACGCACGCGGAAGATCAAGTAGAAGCACCAGCAATTTTACGGCGCGCGATCGATTCTGCCCCTGAAGGCAGCGTACTTGCGGCGCAGCTGTCCGCCGAGCTCGACGCCATGGTCAAGCGTCCAGGCTCGCTGCCGCCACCCGCCGACGAAGCGCCGATGCCTTTGACGCGAGCCTCCTCGGTGCCCGCCGAGAAGATCGCAGAGGCGCCTCCGGCCGATCCGCGCGTGAAACTAGAGCAGGGCCGCGCAGCATTGGGCCGCGGAGACCAGGCGACCGCAGAGTTGCTGCTCGTCGAGTGCCTCACCTCTGGTCTCGTTGAAGCCGGTGACGAGCTCGCCGCGTTCCTCGAACGTGATCCCGCGCGCTCACCCGATCTGGTGCGCGTTCGGAGACTGCAAGTCGACTTTCGTCCTGGCGATCGTCGTCTGCTCAAAGCGCTTCGAAGCGCCGCGCTTGGAGATCACAACCCCACCTTCGCGCGCGCGGTCGACCACGTTTTGCGTGCGTTCGACACTGCTGCGGGCCCTCTCCCTCCGCCGCCGCTCGGCTGTCAGGTGGAGCAGCAGGGCATGTTGCAATTGCTCGCGCGATACCAGGGCGATCCGTTTGGCGACCTCATCACTTTGGTCTGGGAGACTGCAAGCGCAGTGTTGGGTCGCGATCTCCAAACCTACGGTATTTCAGGCACGGAACGTGTTCTCGCGGGACCATCGACGACACTCTCGCGACTCTATGAACAAGCCGTTCGTTTGCTCGGGACGACGACACCGTTGTATGCGCGTCGTCCTCCTGAGCGAGCGTCGCGCGTATCGATTTCGAGTTTCGGTGCTCCTACCGGATCGGTGCTGCTCACGCAGCCGCTTGCAGCGCTGTTGAGTGGCGACGACATGCGCGAGGACGGCCCCGCGCTACGCTATGCACTAGGAACGGCGATGGCATCTGCGCTTCCACGAAATGCATTGTTGCTCGGTTTGTCCGAGCAGCAGACTTCGTCCGTTTGGTCAGCGATCCTTGCGGCGTTTGGCCCCGCAGGATCGGGAAAACCTCTCGAAGCACAAGCGTCGCGGCTGGTCGAAGCGTTCTGGACGACCATGCCTGCGCGCGCGCAACGTCGTGTTCAAGAAGTGCTCGCAGCGTCGGACATCACGCTTCCGCCGATCGCCGAACGTGCCAAGCAGAGCACACGTCGGGTCGGACTTTTCCTCGCCGGAGACTTCG
>JAYVXK010001070.1:0-3467 GCA_043785265.1 Myxococcales bacterium
TGGGAAGTGCACTGGAACGGGAAGCAAAAGCACTTTGCCTATACGACCATCACAGCAGCGCAAGGTCTGTGTTCTGCGTCGCGTCTCGCGCAAAAAGAAAACGACCCGGTGTTGCGCGCCAAGTATCTCGCGGCTGGACAAAAGGCGCGCGACGGCATTTTTCAGGCACTTCGTGCACCAGACGGCACGCTCGCACAAGCCACCGAGTCACTCGCGGCCAATCAAGCCTGGCTCGACGCAGCCACGGTCGAAGCGATCGGCTTTGGATTGTTCGACGCCAAAAAACATACAGCGAAGGCAACACTCAACGCCTTGAGTCAAGGGTTGGTTCCGCCCAGTGGTCGCGGCTACATGCGCAATGACTCGGGCAGTTGGTATGACTCACAAGAATGGATTTTCGTCGACCTGCGCGCGGGTCATGCACTCGACCTCGCCGGACGCGACGCGCAGTCGTTGCTCGATTGGAACGTCAATCAAGCCAACGAGAACTACGGAATGTTCTCAGAGCTGCACGATAGGTTGACCAGTGACTATGCAGGTGAAGTTCCTATGGTCGGGTTTGGCGCGGGGGCCTTCTCCCTTCGTGTGCTCGACCGCGGCAACCCAGCCGCTATAGGTTGCGAGTCCTATGTCACCGAGCCTGCGGAACCTATCGACGCAGGAGTGGACGCAAGTCCATCTGCCGACGCGAGTCCGCCCAACCAGCCAGACGCGAGCACAGGTGACGCCAGTGTTCCGACCCCAGTCTCGCAAGATGCAGGTTGTTCGATCTCCGGCAGCGCGTCTGCATCTGCGACCCCGCTCTTCATTGCGGGCCTGCTTTTGGCTGGTTTCCTCGCTCGGCGTCGAAGACTCATGTTGGCTCCTTGTTTGAGTGTTTGCCTGCTCGCTTGCTCGAGCGAAGACCCCAGCAAGCCTGTAAGTCCCGACGCCTCACCCACAGATGGTCCAGTTCCTGAGGCTGGGTTCGATGCAGGCCCTCCTATCGACTGGGATGCAGGCGCGTGCGTGACCACGTTTTCCTATCAACCGGCCGCGGGGCATGTGGTCAAGACGGTCAGTGTGTCTGGCGAGTGGAACAACTTCACATCGCCTGGTGTGAGCATGACAGGTCCGGACCTGAATGGTGTGTTCACGGCGAAGGTGCCGCTCGCTCCAGGCTGGTCTGGATACAAGCTCATCGTCGATGGGCAGTGGCAGCTCGACCCAGCCTCCACCACCCGGAAGTATGTAACAGGCACTGAGAACTCGGGAGTCACAGTCAAAGACTGTTACTTGCCCAGCCTGTCTCTCGCGTCACAGACCAACACGCGTCCCGCTCCCGCACAGGGACACTACTTGGCGAAGGTCGCTTTTCACCGCGGCGCAGCAGGCACGCAGCTCGACCCCACCACAGTGGTCGCAACCCTGAAAAGCGATTTTGCCCAGACCCAGCCTTCCGTCTCGGTCGATCCGAACACGGAGGTCTTCGACTTCGATTTGAGCGGCCTGAAAGACGCCAAATACAGCCTGATCGTGAGCGCAAGCGATCGCTTGGGTCGAGCAACATCGCCGCTCCGTCTCGTTTTTTGGATCGAAGGTTCGGCGTTCGAATGGCGCGACGCCGTCCTCTACATGGCCGTCACCGACCGCATGAAGAACGGCGACACTTCCAATGACGTTCCCAAGGTCAACGGCGTGGACGACCGCGCGAACTTCCAGAACGGCGACCTCGAAGGCACGCGTCAGGTGATTGCGTCAGGCGCTCTCGACCAACTGGGCATTCGCGCGCTGTGGCTCACACCCTTTCAGACCAATCCGCAGACTGCCTATCCCTCGGACGACGGCGTGCACAGTGTGACGGGCTACCATGGGTACTGGCCAGTCAAGGCGCGCGAGGTCGATCCTAGGCTGGGGGGAGACAAGGCACTCGAAGGCTTGGTCAAAGAAGCTCACGCGCATGGCATTCGTGTGCTGATGGACTTCGTCGTCAATCATGTTCACGAGAACCACGAGTACTTCAAGAGTCACCCCGAATGGTTTCGTACGGGTTGCGTGTGCGGCACCAACAATTGTGACTGGACCACCCACCGACTCGACTGCCTGTTTGCTCCCTACCTACCCGATGTCAATTGGACGGTCGCAGACGTGAGCAAGCAATGGGCAGACGACGCCGTGTACTGGATCGATCGTTTCGATCTCGACGGACTGCGCATGGATGCGGTCAAACACGTAGAAGACGCTGCTGTTTGGAACTTGACGACCCGCGTGCGTGACGAATTCGAAGCGAGCGGCACGCGTGTGTTTCTGACTGGCGAGACCGCGATGGGCTGGAGTGATTGTGGCTTGGCTTGCAATCAAGATCAGTACGACACCATCTCCAGGTACATCGGTCCCCACCAACTCGATGGTCAGTTCGACTTCGTGCTCTACCACGCAGTCCCCTATCGAACGTTCGACCACGACGATCACGGACTACTCCACGCAGACTACTGGGCGCAGGCGAGCAGCTGGCTGTACCCGCATGGGTCGGTGATGACTCCCTATATAGGAAGTCACGACACCCCACGTTCCGTGACCTTGGCTACCTATCGTGGACAAGACCTCGCACACGATCCCGGCATCCCAGGCAACAAGTGGACGAACACCGCGGCCGCGCCCAATGACAGCGAACCTTACGCGCGACATCAGAGCGCGATGGCCTGGCTGCTCGGTTTGCCTGGGGCCCCTCTGGTTTACTACGGGGACGAATACGGTGAGTGGGGCGGAGCGGACCCCAACAACCGCGTGATGTGGAGAGGCAACAGTACTTTGTCGCCAGACGAAACGGCGACTCTGACTCTCACGCGCAAGCTGGGTCAGGCGCGCCGCGATCTGGTGGCGCTGCGGCGCGGGGAGTACCGACACGTGTTCGCGACAGAGACACTGCTCGTGTTCGCGCGACAGACGCTCGCCAATGATGTTGCGTTGGTGGCTGTTTCCAAGGACAAAAGCTCACAGAGCTTCACGGTAGCACTGCCTATCACTTTGCCACTCGCAGACGGAACGACGTTGCATGACAAGCTTGGGGGTCCTGACGTATTGGTATCCGGCGGCACGATCTCTCTCACGCTTGCTTCGCGTGGGTCTGCGATCCTCGCTCCCTGACCCAATGAGACTTCCCTTTTGCGCGCTGGCGCTCACGCTCACGATCGCAGCGTCCGCGCGCGCCGACGATCCGGCCCCCTCCGTCCCCGTCCCCGTCCCTGTCCCCGTCGCCGCACCCGTCGCCGCACCCGTCCCCGCTCCCGTCCCCGTTCCCGTCCCCGTCCCCGTCCCCGCTTTCAACACTGGGAACTTCGAGTTTGGTTCCTACGGTCGTGTGCGCATCGCGAGCGACCTTCGCGGTGGCTGGGGGCGGACCGCCAATGTCGTCGCCTATGGGACGCGCATCGACGAAGACAGTTATGCCGAGCTCGAGCTGCGTCGCGAGGACACCTGGAAGGGAG
>JAYVXK010001071.1:0-3463 GCA_043785265.1 Myxococcales bacterium
CCATACTTCTGAACGACCAACGCCACGGAGGCGCGATCTAGCACACCGCGTTGGTTACTGTCGTTGGATGGCAGCGACCGCAGCGAGCATTAACACGGCAGTGCGCTTCTGCTTGCCGCCCTTGTCGATTTTGCCGACGGTTTCTACGCCTGATTTGCTCACGACGACGATGGTTCCGTCATCCGCCACCGTCACGCGTTTGTCTCCGCGCACGAGTTCGTCGCCTTGCATGCGCATGTTGCTATTGGGAAGATCGTCGCCCTTTAGGCTGCCATCCGCGAGCACGGTAAACAGTGTGCCGCCGCTCATGTCTTTGATCTGCGAGCCAGAGATCATTGCGACTTTTTTTCCGTCGGCCATGATGCTGCCGTCACTCTTGAGTTCGACCTTCTTCACTTTCTCTTTGGCGAGGGTCAGTGAGATCGGGGCGACCGCAATCGCGGATCCTGGTTGTGCGACCAGTGGACCTGCCATGGGAGAGGGTGCAGGCGCCGGAGCCGGTGCGGGAGTTGGAGCTGCCGGGCCTCCGACCGCCGAGACCATGCCATTTTCGTTGAATTTTGCGGCGTCGAACTTCATGCGCTCGGGTTCGTCGAAGAGGCGCGCGTCTTCCGCACGGGCGGCGTGCTTGCCGCTGAAAATCATCAGAGTGCCGACGACCGCGGTAATCAGGCCTGCGGTCATTCCGACATAACCAATCGTCGACAGTGCGGTGCGCGAACCAGAAATTTGTGTCTTCGGATCCGTCGCGGGGGCGTCTGCCAAATACGCGCCGAGACTGCCACCAAACACACCAAGACCAATGCCCATGATGATGAAGCCCGCAGTGTTACGGCTCACTCCCGCGCGGTGATACGCCTCGTACTTCTGCGCTGCTTCTTGGTCGCCGGTGATGCGATAAAAACTCTCGTCGTCTATCCGTGCGCCGCCCTGCAGTGGGTACCACTCGCGCTCGGTCCAGCTCACTTGCTGGTTTTCGTAGTGCGTGTTGGTCGCCACGAGATTTCCGTGCGAGTCGCGCACCTCGTCCTGACCAGTCGCGACTTGCTGAGTGCCCGTGCGCAAAACGGTCTTGTCGTAGACATGCATCTGGTCGCCGGTCGCCGGCGTGTACTCAGTGCGTAGCTCTGCGCAGCCCGCCAAAGCGGGAAGCGCGACCAAGGCGAAATGCAGTCGCATGATGTTCCTTCGTTGTGGAGCTGCGGCTGGCGCAGACCTGATGTTGCAGCGAGAGCCGTTCTCGGGATCTGGGCGTGAATACGAGGGGCTCTCGTACGTCCTTCCCTGTTTTTGTGGCCAAAGGGAGCGCGAGAGAGCCTTTTCGCATTGACCTGTCAGGCGCGACCGAAGATCGTGCGCGGGTCGTGGGGCCCTACGCTAGCTATCTGGTCGAGACATTCGTCACGCTGATCGTGGTGTGTGGTCTCGCATTTCTGGTGCTTTACGGCGCGCGACGATTGGGCGTGGGGCGTGCGCAAGGTGCGATCAAACTCGTGGGGCAACTCCCTCTCGATGCGCGACGCAGCGTCTACCTGATCAAAGTCGCCGAGCAGGTCTTCGTCGTCGGCGTGGGCGAAGCGGGTTTCACCAAACTCGGCGAAATGGCTGCCAAGGACCTTCCTCCGCAGGACGCAGAACCAGACGCGTTCGCAAAAGTGCTCGCTCGTTTCCGAAAGCCGGCCCCTGGAGTCGCCGAAGCGACAGAGCCGGAAGGCGACGAATGAGCGCCGTCCCCGCAGACTCGGTAGGCGCAGACGATCTGCTCGGGCGACCGATCGTTCTGGTCGTCGCGCTGGCGCTCGTCTCGCTCTTGCCGTTCGTGTTCATGAGTGTGACTGCGTTCGTGAAGATCTCGACGGTGCTTCAAATCGTGCGCAGTGCGATCGGCGCGCAGTCGATCCCCTCGAACACAGTCGTCATGGCACTCGCTGCGTCGCTCACTCTGCTCGCGATGGCGCCTGTCGGCGACAAGATCTGGAAGAACGCAGAACCCCTATTTTCAAGCGGTAAAACGCTCGACACTCAGACATTGGTCCGAGGCAGCATCGACGCCGTTCGCGAGCCAATGCGCGAGTTCCTTCACCACAACGCCAGTGAGACCGAGCGCGCTCGCTTTGTCGCGGTCGCAAAAGACGCGCGTCCCGAAGGGGTCGAACGCGACGCGGTCACCGACAATGATCTCTCGATTCTGGTCCCCTCGTTCGTCGTCACCGAATTGACCGAGGCATTCGCGATTGGCTTTTTGATCTACTTGCCATTTCTGGTCATCGATTTGGTCATTGCCAATGTCTTACTTGCTTTGGGCATGCAAATGCTCAGTCCCACTCAAGTGAGTTTGCCCTTCAAACTGCTTCTTTTTGTGGCGATCGACGGTTGGGGCTTGTTATCGCAAGCGCTCGTAAGTGGATATCATTAGCGACTCACTTCACGAGCGGCCCTTTGCCAATGAGCTTGTCGCGCATGGTCTCGTATCCGACTTTCAACACCGGATCAGAACCACTGCTCGGGTCATGCGGCACCTTCTTGATGTCGATTTCGTCGTCGCTCACTCCTGCGTCGCCCGCATAGAGGACTGTGACGCCACCGTCTAAGTCTCGGGGCGCGCCTTCACCAGGGAGTGCACCTTCTCGATCGCCCTCGCGCACCTTGAACGGACCTCCGTTGGGTGCATTCGCGGCAGCGACTGTCACGTCGGGGTGCAGTCCGTCTGCCTGAATCGCGTGCCCGCCAGGCGTGTAATACCGGGCGATTGTGAGTTTCATGCCGTCGCCACCGGGAAGGTCAATGGGCGCTTGAATGCTCCCTTTTCCGAAGCTCAGCACACCGACGATGAGCGCGCGCCGATTGTCTTGAAGAGCTCCGCCGACGAGTTCGGATGCGCTCGCGGTGCCTTCGTTCACCAAAACCACGATGGGCACGTCACTGAAAGCGCCGCCGCCATGTGCCGACACGTCGTCGACGACCTGGCCGCGGTGTCGGCTCGTGTAGATGGTGCCGGACGCCAAAAATTCGTCCGCGACCTCGACGGCCTCGTCGACGAATCCACCGCCGTTGCTCCGCAAGTCGAGAATCACTCCCGCGATATTGCCTTTGGATTCGACTCGCAACTTGGCAATCGCTGCGAGCATCTCTTCGTGTGTTTTTGTCTGAAATTGGCTGATGCGGAGATAGGCAATGCCATTGTCGAGCATTTTGCCGTGCACACTCATCAAATGAACTATCTCGCGCACCAGATCGAACGTGAGTGGCTCGCGGCTGCCGTCGCGGCGAATCGAGACCTTCACTGTGGTGCCCGGTGCGCCGCGCATTTTGTGCATGAGCGTCTCGACATGCCCGCCTTCCACCAGTTCTCCATCGACCGCGATGATCACATCGCCGCTCTTGATGCCGGCGCGATCAGCGGGAGAGCCCTCGATCGGGGCGATGACTGTGATCGCCTTGTCACGCAGATCGACCTCGACAC
>JAYVXK010001072.1:0-11133 GCA_043785265.1 Myxococcales bacterium
GCCGCGACCAGATCAGGTGATGCCTTCTCGAGCAACTGTTCCAAGTGCAGATGATCACCACGCTCGCCGCCGAGCGGAGACTTCGCCGTGATGACATGCGCGAGATCCGGACACTCGCCAAGAGCCTGATGGAGCTTGGGCAAGAGGTGATCACTGACGACGACCACGCGCGATCGACTGTCTTTCACGAGGTAGGCGTAGTCGTGCGGTTGAAGCAAGGTGTTCGCGGGGACCGGCACCGCGCCAATTTTCATCGCACCAAGAAAAACGGCGACGAAGTCGACCGTGTCGAGCATCATCAGCATGACGCGCTCTTCTCGGCGGACACCAAGATCGCGGAGCGCGTTGCCCGCACGGTTGATCTGCGTCGCGAGTGCCGCATACGAGAGTTCGCCAGACTCGAAGCGATACGCGACGCGAGCTCCACGGCCTTGCGCCACGTGCCGATCGACGAGATCGACCGCAGCGTTGTAGACCCGCGGGAAAGTGACTTGCGGCGCGCCTGACTGAGTTTTGTCGATGTCGGCGTAGCTCACGTGAAGAGTCTAGTGGCCAAGCACGCAAACGGGAACCATCGCCTTCCAAACGATGCTCCATGAATCTGCCGCAGTTTCGATCCGCTTGCTGCCGCACCCAAGCTATCTTCGCGGTCGAGGTCTACGTGCAAGACATCCTTTCGGAGACAACGGACTTGATTCCGGACTTGCTCCACGCTGTGCCGACGACGCGCATCGACTTCGACCAAACCAAGTTTGCGATCGCTCTGGCGTTCGCGAGTGGTGTGTCAGGAGGGCTGTGCAGCGATGCTCTCGACCGGGCCACGATTGCGCCTTCTACGTGGGAGCCCGCATCTTTTGCGAGCGATCTGTTCGTTCAAAACTTCGTGGCGTTGTGCTTCAAGATTCGAATCGGCAACAGCGACGCGACTCTGTCGGTGACTCACTTGGTCAAGCTGCTCACGCATCCTCCTTCGGATCGCGCGGTCGTCGATTTTCGCCGGGCGATCGCCGCTGAGCTTGCCGAGTCGACTGCAGCGCGCGCTCAGCTCGAACAGCTCTATGGCGCGCTCACACGATTTCGCGCGTTGCTCGAGGGGTCGACCGGTGCAGGCAAGTGGGACGCGAATCGCAGGCAGCTCGACATTCTCGTTGTCGTCAAAGAGATCATCGACCAATTGTCGTCCGGTTTCGCCAACGCGCGTTCGGGCCTCGTGCGCCTGAGTGACTTTGGCAAACGCGTGCAGAGCACCGAACCCTACAAGTCTCTCTCCGACTTGTTGCAATACGACGAGCAACTGGCGACCGTGAGTCTGAACGTGAGGGTCGGCGCAGACGGACAAATTCGCGGATTTAGAATTTTGTCGATCGAAGAGAACACGACCAATCCCTTCGTGAGTTCTCCCGTTCGCCGCTGGCTCTCCAAAATCGAACTGTTTTTGAGGGGATTTAGGTTTGGCGACGGCGAGGTCATGGCGCGGTTGATCGACGCGGTGTTCGACGGTCTGCAAGACGAACTCGTTCGCTTCGTGCAGTTGATCGGCGACGTGGAGTTCTATCTTGGCGCGTGTGGGTTTTCTGATCTCGCCAAAGCTTCGGGACTCGCAGTCTGTTTGCCAGACCTGGTCATGCAAAACCAACCAGGTGCGCTTCACGGCCTCTTCAATCCGTTGTTGCTCGCGCATGGCATCAAACCTGTGCCGTGCGATCTGACGACCGACCGACACGACACGACCATCTTGCTGACCGGTCCGAACTCAGGCGGCAAGACGCGACTCCTTCAGAGTCTGGGGCTGACGCAACTGCTCGCGCAGTCGGGCCTCTTCATCCCCGCAAAGTCTGGTTCGGTGGCGCTCGCGCCAGGTCTGGTGGTGTCGCTCATTCAAGATACCAAAGCTGATCAGGTCGAAGGTCGACTGGGCATGGAGCTCATACGCATTCGTGGACTCTTCGAGCGTTTGCCACCGGGGGCCATGGTCATCCTCGACGAACTTTGTTCGGGCACCAATCCATCGGAGGGCGAAGAGATCTTCGAGCTGGTCATTGCCATGCTCACGCGGCTCAAGCCTCAAGCCATCATCACGACACACTTTTTGGCCTTTGCGGCGCGACTCGAGCTGGAGCGCAAAATCGCCGATCTGCGCTTTTGGCAGGTCGCGTTGGGGCCCAATCACGAACCTACCTACCAATTCAAAGGGGGAGTCGCGCAGACGTCTCTCGCGGGCCAAGCAGCCGCTCGCCTCGGAGTGACTGGCGATCAGTTGATGAAGTTGATTGAGCGCAATATCGCATTAGCGAATGGTCAGTCCTAATCGACATGCCCACTTTTCTGACTACACCCAAGATGGCGCCTGCTCTTGCGGCCCGCGTCGAAGCGAGTGTACGCGGTCGCCGAGGCAGCCCTGGTGACCCTGCGTCTTCCGCGCGAATCGTCTCTGTCGTCCGCATCGCGTTGATTGTGATCATCGTGGGCGCCGCTTCGTCGATCGTCATCACTCGCCGCCAAGACGCGCAGCGACTCGAGCAAGCGCGCGCGTCTCTGTTGCAGGCCGTTCGTATCCAGAGCGCCTCGCTCACCGCAGAAGACAAGAGCGCACTCTTGCGAGATCAGTCGTGGCTGCTGCCGCTCTCAGGCGCGTACGCGGGTGACCTCGTCGATGACTCGCTGCGTGAATCAGGCATGTTCGCAGCCGTTTTGTCGCGTCCTGCCATTTACGTGCACGGTCCCATCGACTCGTTTACGAGCACCAATGCCATCGCCAAATCGACGAGCACGTCGACCAAAGACTCTTTGCTTCTTTGTTTGCTGGACCCGCCGGCGTCGAAGAAGGAGTCGGCGCTGCTCACCAAAGTGCACCTGGCTTATGTTGGTGGCGCGCCGCTCGAACAAGCCACATCGAACGTGCACGATCTCCACGAGGCCGAGATCGCATTGCGGGTGCTCTCACCTGCGTGGGAGGAGCGGGTCGTCGCCGCCAAAGACGCCACCGATCTCGACAAACTACGAGGCGAACTCGACCGCGCTCCGCTCGAAAAGGGCAAAGCTGCCTTGCGCGCTACTTTGATGATTATCGCGATGGACGAATCCGCATTACCCAACGGCGCCTCCGAGCTTGATGGTGAGCGGCCTCACGATGTGCGAGTCACGATTGCAGACGTGGCGACCTCCACGGTATTGCTGCGAATGCGCAAACACGTGGACCCCAGCGTGTGGTCCGAGCGCTCGCGCTCAGAGGTCGCGAGCGGACTCGACCAGTGCGCACTGGCCGTCGATGTTCGAGGGAGCACTGCCACAGCGTCGAAACACTGAGGTAGAGTCCCGCGAATGCAATACGGACCGCAGTCGCCCTTTGGCTATCCGGCACCTCAGCGCCCGTCTGGCGGCGGAGGCGTTGCGATCGCGGCCGTCGTGTTTGGTGTCCTGATTGTGCTGGCTTTGGTGATCGGCGGAGCGGTCGCGCTCGCGCGAATGAGAGCCCGCGCGAGCGCCATGGCCGTCGCAATTGCTCCAGCTACCTGGAGCGATCTCGATTCGCCGGTACCGGTCTCGTCCGACGACCCCATGCGAGGTGAGCGCACCGCACCAGTCACCATCGTCGTGTTCGCGGATTTTCAATGCCCCTTCTGCATGAAGCTCATGACCACACTCGACGACGTGCGCGTTCGCTATGGCAAAGACGTTCGCATCATTTGGAAGAACGAGCCGCTCGCCTTCCACACCAACGCTCGTCCCTGCGCAGAGGCTGCACGCGGTGTCTTCCTGCTAGGTGGCAATGACGCATTCTGGCTGTTTCATGACAAGGCATATGCCAATCAGAGCACGCTCGACCAAAGCCACTACGAGACGTGGGCGACTCTCTCCGGTGTCGACGCAAAAGCCATTCACAAGGGCGCTACGTTGCACACGTGGGCGACGAAGATCGATGACGATCACGTGCTCGCGACCACGCTGCATGTCTCCGGCACGCCGACCACATTCATCAATGGCGTCTTGGTTTCCGGTGCCCAGCCGATATCCGAGCTGCAGAAGGTGATCGATGTCGAGATGCCCAAGGCTCGAGCGCGCCTCGCGAGCGGCACTCCACCAGACCGTCTGTACGTCGAACTATCCAAGGCGAACTACGCTTCCACGCCTTCTGCGGTCGGGACGGGTTCTCCAACTCCCACGGCAGAGGTCGTTCACCGCGTTCCGATCGGAACAAGCCCAGCGCGCGGACCAGCCGATGCGCTCGTGACGGTCGTGGAGTTTGGCGACTTCCAGTGTCCCTTTTGCGGAAGAGTTCAAACCACCCTCAACCAAGTGCAAACCGACTATCCCAAAGACGTGCGCATCGTTTGGAAGAACAAGCCACTGCCGTTTCACAACCATGCGCTCGCTGCGGCGGAGTTCGCGATAGAGGCTCGCGCCGAAAAGGGCGACGCGACGTATTGGAAGGTTCACGACGAACTGTTCGCGACACAAACTCACCTCGAAGACGCAGATTTGCTGACGTTGGCGCGTCAATTCAATGTGAACGAAGGCAAAGTATCGACTGCGATTCTCACGAACAAATACAAAACGGAGATCGACGCCGACGACGCCCTAAGCACCACGGTTGGCGCTTCGGGGACGCCAACTTTTTACATCAATGGTCGCGAGCTCGTCGGCGCGCAGCCGTACTCGAAGTTCAAAGACTTGATTGATCAAGAGGTCGTTGCGGCGAAGGCAGCGCTCTCGGCTGGGACACCACGCTCGGCGCTGTACGACACACTGACGGCGCGAGGCACCCTTCCGATTCGGTGAGAGCAGTCGACGCGCGTGCTATCTCTCCCAAAAGGAAAATGCGCACCTCACTCACTTGTCGCGCAACCGGTTGAGTGTCTGGTCGATGAGTCGCGTTCCATGATTCTCGTCATCACCGAGAAGCCAAGTGTTGCGCGTGACGTCGCACAAGTACTCGGCGCAAGAACTCGCGAAGACGGCTGTTTTCGTGGGCCATCGCACATCGTGACTTGGGCCATTGGTCATTTGGTCACGCTCGCGGAGCCGCACGAAATCAATCCAGCTTGGAAGGTTTGGCGCCTCTCGGATCTTCCGCTGCTGCCTGCCACTTGGCCGTTGGTGGTCGTGCCGGAGACGCGCGCGCAGTTCGAAGTGGTGCGGCGGTTGCTCGGCTCCAAAGAGATTCGAGAAGTAGTCTGCGCAACAGACGCCGGCCGCGAAGGCGAGTTGATCTTTCGAACGATTTACGAAGCCGCTCGCGCCAACAAACCAGTTCGTCGACTCTGGATCTCCTCACTGACTCCCGAGGCGATCGCTCGAGGCTTTCGCGAACTGCGCGACGGTCAGGCCTTCGATGCGCTGGCGAGTGCGGCGCGTGCTCGCAGTCGCGCCGATTGGCTCGTCGGGATGAATCTTTCTCGCGCCTACAGTTTGCTCGATGACGACAATCTGAGCGTGGGGCGCGTCCAGACTCCGACACTGGCGATGGTGGTGGGTAGAGAACTGGAGATCCGCGGGTTCGTCCCGGAGGACTACCTCGAAGTGGTAGCCACGTTCGCGCCACCATCAACGGGAGCGGAAACGGGGACTGGAGCGGGAGCGGGGACGGGGACGGGAGCGGGGACGGGGACGGGAGCGGGGACGGGAACGGGAGCGGGGACGGGGACGGGAACAGGGAACTACCAGGGCACCTACGTCCGACCGGATGTCCCCGAGCGCGACGCCAAGCGTCTCCCTCCTGACGGCGAAGAAGCTGGGCGTGTCGTCGACCGGGCCAAGCGCGGGATGGCGCGCATCGAATCGGTGGATCGCGAAACGCGTCGCATGCCGCCGCCCCTTCTCTACGATCTGGCCGATCTGCAAAGGCACGCCAATCGTCTGTACGGCTTCACCGCGCACCGTACTCTCGAAATTGCTCAATCGCTTTATGAGCGCAGAAAGCTAATCAGTTATCCACGAACGGATAGTCGCTATTTGTCTCGAGCGATCGCAGAGACGCTTCCGGACGTGATTGCGGCCATTTTACCGATGTATCAAAGCGTTGCCGCAGAAGGCTCGGGCAGTCGACCGCTCGGTTTGCGGTTCGTCGACGATAGTCGAGTATCCGACCATCATGCCATTATCCCGACGGAGGCTGCGGCGCACGATCTGACCGCCGACGAGCGAAAGATCTACGATCTGGTGTGCCGTCGCTTGCTCGCGGCGTGGCATGGCGACCACGTCTACGCAGTGACCCAGGTTCGAACGCTGGTGTCCTGGAACGAGTTCAAAGATCGTTATGTGAGTTCTGGAACCAGTGTGGAGAGCGAAGGCTGGAAGGTGACCGACATTCGCACGGCGCGACCTCCAGCACCGGATGCCTTGCCTGGAGGACTCCAACCAGGAGACGTGCGCAAAGTCATTGATGCAAAGTCAGTCGCGCACCGCACGCGCCCGCCAGCCCGTTTCACCGATGGCACGTTGCTCACTGCGATGGAGACTGCCGGTCGCTCACTGGACGAAAAAGCGATGGCAGACGCCATGCGGGACCACGGACTGGGCACTGCGGCGACGCGCGCAGCCATCCTCGAGACTCTGCTTCGTCGCGAATACTTGGTGCGTGACGGCAAAGGACTCCAGGCAACCGACAAAGGCATCGGGCTCATCGCGCGTGTCCATCCGCACGTGAAGAGTCCCGCCATGACGGGCGAGTGGGAAGCCAAGCTGCGCGGCATCGAAAAAGGGCAGGGCGACCTCGACGGCTTCATGACGGAGATCGAGCGTTATCTGCGTGAGGTCCTCGCATCTGCGGTTTCCAACCCAGAGCCGACGACTCATGTTTCTCATGCAACGAACGGCGCGCGACCTAGCGCGATTGTCGCGGCGAAGAGTGCAGAACCCGCGAAAAAATGCCGATCGCGTGATCTGAACGTGTTGCTTGCCGATGCGTTCGGCTTCTCGTCGTTTCGTCCGTATCAAGAGGAAGTGTGTCGTGCGGCAGCGGATGGACGAGACGTCTTGCTCGTGATGCCGACTGGTGCTGGCAAGTCTCTTTGTTACCAGTTGCCTGGGATTGCTCGCGGCGGCACCACACTCGTCGTGAGTCCGCTCATCGCGTTGATGGAGGACCAAGTCGCCAAGTTGGTCGCGCGCGGCTTTGCGGCAGAGCGCATTCACTCCGGACGATCGCGCGTGATGTCTCGACAAACGTGCAAGGCGTATCTGGCGGGCGAACTCGACTTCCTGTTCATTGCACCCGAGCGCCTCAAGGTGCCTGGGTTTCCCGAGATGCTGGCGCGCCGCAAGCCGTGTCTCATCGCGATCGACGAAGCGCACTGCATCTCTCAATGGGGTCACGACTTCCGACCCGACTACCGGTTGCTGGGCGACCGACTTCCGCTCCTGCGTCCCGCGCCTGTGATTGCGCTCACGGCGACCGCGACCCCTCGGGTGCAGGAGGACATCGTGACTGCGCTGCAGCTCTCGTCGCCGCTGCGTTTCATTCATGGGTTTCGTCGCGCCAACATTGGAGTCGAAGTCGTCTCGCGGAACCCGAGCGACCGCGGCGCCGTGATCGAGCGACTCCTGGTGGAGCCTGGTCGTCGTCCTGCGATTGTTTACGCGGCGACACGCAAAGAAGCCGAGCGGCTCACCCGACTGCTCTCGAAGCGCCATCATGTCGGCGCCTATCATGCCGGTCTCACGTCCGAAGTGCGTGATCGCGTTCAGACAGCGTTTTTATCGGGAAAATTGGATGTGATCGTCGCGACGACGGCCTTCGGTATGGGCATCGACAAGGCCGATGTGCGCACCGTCTTTCATGCTGCGTTGCCCGCGACGGTCGAGGGCTACTACCAAGAAATCGGCCGCGCCGGTCGCGACGGTGATCCTTGCCGCGCCGTACTCTTGCACTCGTATGTCGACACCAAGACGCACGAGTTTTTTCTCGAGCGCGACTACCCGGAGGAGAGCGTCCTCGCGCGCATCGAGCGAGCCATCCCCGAGCAAGGCACCACGATCGACGCGCTCGCGTCGCGCACCAAGATCGACCACGAAACGTTCGACAAAGCCCTCGAGAAACTCTGGCTGCATGGCGGCGCCATCGTGAACTCGGACGACTCGGTGCATCGCGGAGAAGGTGGGTGGCAGAAACCCTACGGGGCTCAGCGCGCACACAAGCAAGAACAGCTCGACAAGATGAGGCGATACGCAGACCAGACTTCCTGTCGGATGTTGCAACTGGTCGCGCACTTCGGTGATGCCAACGACAGCAACGTGCCCTGCGGGATCTGCGACGTGTGCGCCCCAGCCTCGTGCATTGCGCACGTGTTCGGTGCGCCAAGCGATGTGGAGAAAGACGCCGTCTTGAAGATCCTGCGCGCGCTACGAGAGCGAGACGGTCGTGCAGTCGGGCAGCTGCACCGCGATCTGTTTGGTGGCAAAGAGGGTGCGTTTGATCGCCGCGCGCTGACGCACGTGCTCGACGCCTTGGTGCGAGCGGGGGATGTGCGGGTGGTCGATGACGAGTTCGACAAAGATGGGAAGACGATCGTCTTCCAGCGTGTGTACCTCACGGGCAGCGGTCGCACGCGCTCGCCCGATCAGATCACCGATCAGGCTGTATTTAGCGAGACCGTGACATCGTCGCGCCGCAAGAGAGAGCCGCGCCGCAAGAAGTCGGACAAGAAGCGACCGGCACGCACGACGTCGATCGACGAATCGAGTTTGCATCAAGCGCTGCGTGCATGGCGCTCAGCAGAAGCCAAACGCCGACGGCTCCCGGCGTTTCGGGTGTTCTCCGACCGGACGTTGAGCGGCATCGCCGAGGCGCATCCGAGGGATGAAGCCGCGCTTCTCGCCGTGTCTGGCATCGGTCCGGCTCTTTTGGCCAAGTATGGTTCTGCCTTGCTCGCGATCTTGGTGCGCTACTGAGGTAGTTTGTGTCCCAGCTGTTGAGCTTCCTGTTCGCGCGCAAACGATTCGTTTGGGCGCAACGGTTTCGATTGGTGAGATCGTCGATCGAAGTGTAACGCGCCGAAGCGCGCTGCGTCTGCTAGGCATGTGCGATGCAAACACGTGCGACATGCCTAGTGTAGAAGGCGCGAGTCATATCGATCCTGTCTGCGGCATGACCGTCAAGAAGGCAGCGGCCACCCGAGAGCACGACGGGACCAGCTACGAGTTTTGCAGCAAGGGATGCGCGGCCAAGTTCGACCTCGACCCAGCCAAGTACCTCTCGCCCCAGGCAGAGAGCGAGCCGATGACACCCATCGCGCACGCAAAATACACCTGCCCGATGCATCCTGAGATCGTGCGCGATGGCCCAGGATCTTGCCCGATTTGTGGGATGGCGCTCGAGCCAGTCGTGGCCTCTCTCGAAGACGCAGCCAATCCTGAACTCGTCGACATGACTCGACGCTTCGTCTGGTCGATCGGTCCGGCGGTCATCACCCTGGTCCTTGGGATGTCGGATGTCCTCCCAGGTATGCCGGTGCAGCACGCGCTCGGCTCGGCATTGGGATGGATCGAACTGGTGCTCGCGACACCAGTCGTCGTCTGGGCTGGGTGGCCATTCTTCGAGCGCGCGGTCGCATCGGTTCGCTACCGCAGTCTGAACATGTTCACTCTGATCGGGCTGGGGACGGGCGCCGCCTATCTCTACAGTGTCGTCGCCACGATCGCCCCAGGCATCTTCCCGACTTCGTTTCGCGGACACGGTGGCGCGGTCAGTGTGTACTTCGAGGCCGCCGCCGTCATCACTGTGCTCGTGCTGCTGGGGCAGGTACTCGAGTTGCGCGCGCGCGACCGAACCGGAAGTGCCATTCGCGCATTGCTCGGTTTGGCCCCTAAAACTGCGCGGATCGTGCGTGAAGGTCAGGACGATGCAGACGTGCCACTCGAAGAGGTGAAAGCAGGAGACAAGCTCCGCGTCCGCCCCGGCGAACGTGTGCCGGTCGACGGCTCTGTGCTCGAAGGCACGAGCTCGATCGACGAGTCGATGATCACCGGAGAGCCGATCCCAGTCCAGAAGTCCGTCGGCGCAAAGGTCACGGGTGGCACCGTCAACGGAACCGGAAGTCTGGTGATGAAAGCAGAGCGAGTCGGTGCCGATACGTTGCTCGCGCAGATCGTTCGGTTGGTCAGTGAAGCGCAGCGCAGTCAGCCCGAGATCCAGAAGCTCGCCGATCGTGTCGCCGGTTACTTCGTGCCGGCTGTGCTTGCATGCTCGGTGCTCGCGTTCGTCGTCTGGGCGACGTTGGGACCCGAACCCAGACTCGCTCACGCGCTCGTCAACGCGGTCGCCGTGCTCATCATTGCTTGCCCATGCGCACTCGGACTCGCAACTCCCATGTCGATCATGGTGGGCATCGGACGCGGCGCAACCCTGGGTGTGCTGTTCAAAGACGCACGCGCACTCGAAGCCATGCAGAGCGTCGACACCCTCGTCGTCGACAAAACAGGCACGCTCACTGAGGGAAAGCCTCGTGTCGTGGCTGTGGTCGCTCAGAAGAACTTCTTGGAACTGGACGTCGTTCGACTCGCGGCCAGTGTCGAGCGTGGGAGCGAACATCCCCTCGCCAGCGCAGTGCTCGCAGCGGCGAAAGACCGCAGCGCCGTGCTCGTCGAGCCCACGGACGCACGAACCTTCATGGGGATGGGAATCGTCGCCAAGGTCGATGGCCGTCAGGTCGCCGTGGGGAACGCCGCGTTGATGGGCGCGCAGAAGACCGACCTATCGGAAGTGTCCTCGGAAGTGACTGCGCGACAAGCCGCGGGGGAGAGTGTGATCTTCGTGGCGGTCGACGGAAAGTTCGCAGGCTTGCTGAGTGTGACCGATCCCATCAAACCCAGCGCGCGCGCCGCGATGAAGCAACTGCACGACGCAGGTCTGCGCGTGGTGATGCTCACTGGCGACACGCGGGTCAACGCAGAGATCGTCGCGCACGAGTTGGGCATCGACTCTGTCGAGGCTGGGGTGCTGCCCGATCGGAAGTCGGCTGTGATCACCAAGCTGCAGAAGGAGGGCAGGGTGGTCGCCATGGCAGGCGACGGCATCAATGACGCGCCAGCACTCGCCGCAGCCGATGTTGGCATCGCGATGGGCAACGGGACGGATGTCGCGATGGAGAGCGCAGCGGTCGTGCTGATGCGAGGAGATCTTGCGGGCATCGAACG
>JAYVXK010001073.1:0-3456 GCA_043785265.1 Myxococcales bacterium
CGATCCTGGCGGTCCGTGCGAGCGGCGTCATTGCTGGTACATGAAGACTTCTTCATCCGCGCTGGGACGCGTTGCGACAGAGCCTGGTTGCGTGGGCGCACGACAGGGTCGGCACGGCGCCTGCTTAGGCACGACCCGCGATGAAGCTCCTCGTGCTCGAAGACGACGCCAAGCTCGCGCGGTTTTTGGCTCGCGCGTTTCACGAAGAGGGTTACATCGTCGACACGTGTTCCCGCGGAGAAGATGCCCTCTCGCAAGCTCGGCTGGGTGTGTACGACGCGCTCGTTTTCGACTGGGCCGTGCCAGATCTGGATGGTCTCGCAGTGTGCCGAGAACTGCGCCGTACGGGGCAACGAACCCCTGTCGTCATGCTCACCGCGCGACAAGACACCTCAGAGCGCGTCCTCGCTTTGGACTCTGGCGCAGACGACTACGTCGCCAAGCCCTTCGAGATCGACGAACTGCTTGCCCGTGTTCGCGCTGTCATTCGTCGCACTCGAGTCACGAGCGAGGTGCGCTGCGGCGACATCGCGATCGACCGCAGCACACGGACGGCAACTCTGGCAGGCAAGGCGCTCGCACTGACTCTTCGAGAGTTTGATCTGCTCGCTGACCTCGCGCTGCGCGCAGACCGTGTGGTCGGACGTAGCGCGCTCATCAGCCGCGTGTGGGAACTATCGTTCGATCCAGGCTCCAACATCGTCGACGTGCACGTCAGCCGCCTGCGCGACAAACTCGGTGAGAGTGCGTGGATGCTCGAAACCGTGCGCGGCCTCGGCTACCGATTGCGCTCGAGTCGCGCCCCATGAGCCTGCGGGCCCGGCTCGTCTTGGCCATGGCAGCGACGTCGCTGCTTTCACTCGGTGGCGTCGCCGGCGGACTCCACTACGCGGCCGCGAACACAACTGGGAGATCCACCCTCGCGTGGGCGACGGTCATCGCAGTGACGGCGGCCCTGACGTGGTCGATCATGGTCACGAGCTGGATCGTGGATGGTCTGACTCAGGATCATCGGAAGATCGCGCGGGCGGTGCGCAACTTCGCGTCGGGTGACATGCGGACGCGGGTGGGGTTGACGTCGCGCGATCCTGAGATCGAGCATCTCGCGCGGGACTTGGACGCGATGATGGAAGCCCTCTCGCGCGCGATGGATGCGCAGCGTCGCTTCGCCGCCAACGCCGCCCACGAGCTTCGCTCTCCGCTCACGACGCTGCACGGAGAACTCGCGCTTGCGTTGCGCCGAGACCGAAGTGCAGACGACTATCGAGCAGCGATCTCCCACGCGTTGGAAGCGGCGACCGACCTTCGGGCGCTCTCCGAGGACTTGCTCGACATGGCACGCACCGCCGCACGACCGACATTGCGCGAGGGCCGTCGCATCGACGTCGCAGAGATCGCCAGACGAGCCGCGCGGTCCACGCAAGCAGAACTCGTCTTGAGCAGCGACGACCCGTTGTTGGTCCGTGGCGACGAGCGAGACCTCGAGCGCATGATCTTCAATCTGGTCGACAACGCTCGCCGTCACTCACCCGATGGCGGCGTCGTCGTGCGCGCCGACGCCCGCGCGAACCTCGTCGAGATCGCAGTGGAAGACCAAGGGATCGGAGTCGACCAGGCTGATGCGGACCGCATTTTTGAGCCTTTTGTCCGCTTGCACTCAGAACCCCGCTCAGGCGCCGGGCTGGGACTCGCCATCTGCAAGAACATCGCAGTCGCCCACGGCGGGGCGATAGCGATCGACTCCAGCTATGTCAGCGGCGCTAGATTCGTCGTAACTCTTCCCCGCTGCTAATCGAGTATGGGATTGCCATGAAGTTAAGATGCTTCAATGACAGGGGCCCAGCCTTCCACCCCGGGCTGACCAAGGGATGAATCGGGAGGCTGGGGTTTTGCGATCGGAAGTCCGAGGACCTGGGTCACGGCCCAGTCAGTCAGTCTCACCCCGGAAAAGGATAGCGCGCAGGCATGCACTCCCACCGATGGCTGGACGTGACGTACCCACAAGTCTTCTGGGGTCCGCAGCTCTGCGCGTCCTTGCACTGGTCTCTCGCCGTACGACAGTATCGCCCGTTCGAAATGTAACCGCCGTTCGTTTCTGAAGGGACGCTCCCGCAGGCGGTGCCTTTGCAGTCGGCGTCCTCGTGGCAGTTGGAAGGGAGGCAGATGTTCCTGCCGGTGTACCCCGCGCCGCACAAACAGAGCGTGGGTGATGGGCAGTCCGTATCGGACTGGCAGTCGTCGTAGGTGCACTGAGCGTTCGTCCGGCCGTGCCCGATGTTCACGGACTTGCAGCGACCCTCGGGCTTGTCTTTGCATTCGGCGTCGCTCTTACAACTCGCCGAGTCGACACGGAACACGTCGCCTGGTGGAGCCTTGGGGCACGTCGCAGCCGCGCGCGGGAGCGCACTCCCACTCGTCGATGCCGTGGACGTCGTTGATGGGCTCGGGACGGCGCCGCTGGCAGAAGCGCTCAGACTCGCGCCAGGAGTCGGAATCGGCACCGTGGTCGACGCGACGGCGCGCGTGGAGTCATCGGCGTGCAAACTCTCGTGCTTGGTGCATGCGACTGCGAGCAAGACGACCACGGTTAGACGCATCGAAGCGCAACCCTAACTCAATACGCCCCGCTTGTATGTTCGCCGCTCACGTCCCCGTCCCCGCTCCCGCTTCGTGATCAACATTTGTACAACTATTGACCATGCGTGATTGCGCCAATTATGGCGATATGTGGCACTACTCTATTTTGACTCGCGCACTTGACTAACTTTTGTCCAACCCTATGCTGATGGGGTGGTTGCAACGCGCTCTTCGAAAGCAGTCCAACGATCGACCGCGAAAACCGCGCGGTCTGACGAGGCGCGCTACTCCATCCGTGTCACGTCTCGGCTCACGTCGATCGAACTCGACACGCTTCGGATGTGGGAGAGGCGCTACGGTTTTCCCCGCCCTGAGCGCACGAGCGGAGGGAGTCGCGTCTACTCCGAGGCAGACGTCGACGCGCTCAAGCTGATCAAGCGTGCGCTCGATGAAGGGTACCGACCGGGAGAGGTCGTCGGAAAGCCCCACAAGGAGCTCACGCAGCTTGTGCGGGTCGCGTCCCAAGCACCCGCTCGCACGCCAACAGCCACTCCGACGATGAGCACGCTCCTCAGCGATCTCGGTCGAGACGAGCTCGTCCTGCTCCGCGCGGGCCTGCGCCAAGCCGCCCTCATGCTCGGACCCAAGAGATTCATTGTAGAGGTCGCTCACCCCATTTGTGTTCGGGTGGGCGAGCTATGGGCTGACGGAAAACTCGAGGTGCGGCACGAGCACACGCTGAGCGAGTGTCTGGTTGCACAGCTTCGTGTGCTCATGTCCGCATATGAGGACCGACCCGGCGCTCCACGCGTCTTGCTCACCACATTGCCAAACGAGCGCCACGGTCTTGGGCTCGCGATGGTCGAGGTGTACCTGGCA
>JAYVXK010001074.1:0-3447 GCA_043785265.1 Myxococcales bacterium
TCCAAGGCCTGACCTTCCAGAACGAAGTCAAGACGGCCAACGGTCTCATCAAGGAGATCCAAGACAAGGGCGTGAGCGCGATCGTCGTCGTGTTGCACCAAGGCGACTTCCAGGACGCGACCGGCACCTACGACAGTTGCACCGGACTCAGCGGCGACCTCGCTCCGATTCTCTTCGGCTCCGATGCGGGCGCGCCTGCACTCAGCAACGCAGTCGATGTGCTCGTGAGCGCGCACACTCACCAAGCTTACGACTGCATGATCGACCGACCCGGCGCAGACAAACTCCTCGTCACGAGTGCGGCGAGCTTCGGGCGCGTGGTCACCAAGATCGATCTCGTGATTGATCCGGCCAAAAACAAGGTCATTCAGAAGACAGCGAAGAACGTCGCGGTCACGCGAGACATCACGCCGGACCCTGACGTCGCTGCCATCGTGGCCGACTACAAGACGCGATCCGCTCCGCTCGCCAATCGCATCATCGGCTACATCGCTGGCGATCTCATCGGCAACGCAAAGACGATTGCCAGTGCTTCGTGCGAGACCCCTCTAGGTGACGTGATCGCAGACGCGCAACTCACCGCGACGTCTGGCTCGGGCGCGGTCGCAGCGTTCATGAACCCTGGCGGCATCCGCGCAGACATCCTCGCGCCCACGGACAAGAGCGTGACCTACGGCCAGGCTTTCAGTGTCCAACCGTTCTCGAACCTGCTCGTCACGATGGACGTGTTGGGTAGCGATCTCGTGACGATGCTCTCGCAACAGTTCGGCGGCGCTGCGCCCAAGGTCCTGCAGATCTCGAGCAGCGTGAGCTACACCTATAGCTACGACAAGGTGGCCAAGACGGGCGCCGTATCGAAGGTCACCATCGGCGGGCAACCGATCGTGCCGTCGCAGGTCTACCGCATCACGGTCAACAACTTCCTGGCAGGCGGCGGCGACTCGTTCGCTGTGCTCAAGACGGGTCAGAACCGCGTGACCGGGTCCATCGATCTCGACGCGCTCGTGAGCTACCTCGGCAAGGGCACGGTGACGACTCCGCTACCTGTGCCCGCGCTCAATCGCATCACGGGCAACGGCTGCCCGTGATCGCGGTCGCTCACTAGGGTGAGTCCTCCGCTCGTCGCTGTCTCCGTCTCCGTTCCCGTTCCCGTTTCCGCTCCCGTCTTCGTTCCCGCTCCCGTCTCCGTTCCCGCTCCTCCCGTCCCCCGCTCTCTGGCTGTTCAGGCTATCCTTTCTTTATGTCTTCTCTCCGCTTCTCCGTTCGCACGATCGCGGCGATCGTTGCCGCGGCGCTGCTTGCGGCCTGCGCGAGCTTGCTCGGGATCGAAGACGGCGTTCCGCGTGACGACGCTGATGCCGGTGACGCATGCGGCAACACGGCGGTCGACATCGCCAACTGTGGCAGTTGCGGGCATGTCTGCGCGACTGGGCAAGTCTGCTCGAATGGCGTTTGCAAGAGCGCGTGCGATGCTCCGTTCGCGTCATGCGCGGGTGCGCAAGGCTGCGTTGATCTCTCGAAGGACGTAAAGCACTGCGGCGCTTGCACGACTGTTTGCCAAACGACCGATGCGGGCGCGGTTGATTCGGGCGGCGGCGAAGCGAGCGCCGACGCAGGACCGGGCCCAGACTACGGCACGCCGGCTTGTGTGAAGTCCGCGTGCACGATCGCCTGCTCGGCGACCAAACAGAATTGCTCAGGGCAGTGCTTCGACACCAAATCAGATCACGAGCACTGCGGCGACTGCGTGACCAATTGCACAATCGATCAAACGTGCTCCAACAGTCATTGTTGTCCGATCGGACAGGGGTACTGCAACGGCGCGTGCGTCAACGTCGAGACCGATCCGACCAACTGCGGGCAATGCGGCGTGACCTGCTCGGGCAACACTCCGCTTTGTTTCGATGCACAGTGCACATCGGGACTGAGCATCGTGGTCGAAGGACACAAGAACGTGCTCGCGAACTGTGCACCCGGCGACTTCAGCTGCGAAGCCCACGAGGTTTGCAACAAGGTCACTGGGCTCGCGTGCGTGTTCCAACCCTATGACTGCTACTTCGGCAACCAAGGGTCTTGGTACCCACCCGATGGACTCTCAGGGAGCTCCAATTTCAATTTCGCTTACACCTATGACCTCGGCGGGGGCACATGGGGAAACATTTGCGGATGCAACCCTTCGCAAATGATCAAGTACGGGCTGTCCACCTCGCACCCAGGGTGCGGAAACGGAACTGGGCACTGGGTCAGGCAGTAGCTCTCGACTTGGTCATCATGATGACCACGCCCATGACGACCAAGCCTGTTGCGGCGATCGTGTTCGCGCGCAAGACGGCGTCTCCCATCGCTGCGGCAAGCAGCACGGCAGCAGCAGGATTGACATACGCGTAGCTCATCGCGAGTGCGGGTCGCGCGTGGCGGAGAAGATACACGTATGCGCTGAACCCAGCCAAAGAGCCCATGATCATGAGGTAGACGACGGCCAGCCACGCACGCGCGGGCACGTGGTCGGCAACACGCTCGCCCATCGCCAGGCCGAGCAGGATCATGAGCAGGCCACCTGTGATCATCTGAGCGGCCGCGGCCATCATGCCTTTGGGGAGTGCCAACTTTGGCAGCAGCACCGAGCCGAGCGCCCAACCAATCGGCGCAACTCCGAGCAGAAACCAGGCGCGCGGGTCCGCTCGAAAGTCAGCGCCCCAGCCAAGCGCGACCATGCCTGCCACGCCGAGCAACAAGCCAATCCACTCGCGCGGCCGCATGCGCGCGCCAAACATTCGACCGATGATGGCACCCCAAAAAGGCATGGTTCCGCACACGATCGCGGCAACCCCCGAGTCGATGCTCTTGCAAGCGATCGCGACGAAGCCGTTGCCCATCACGAAGAAGAGGATTGAGATGGGCGTCGTGCGCAGCCACTCACTCGTCGTCGGTATCGCCGAGCCCGAAGCGCGAGCGATGACGAACAGCACGAGTCCCGCGGCCAAGTAGCGCACGCCTCCCATGGACATCGGCGGCAGACCGATGGACCCGTGCGCGCCGACGGCAATTCTCACGGCGAGGTAAGTCGAGCTCCATACGACATAGACTGTCGCGAGCGCGAGGAGTGTAGCTCTACTTGGAGGAACAGACGATTTGGCTGGCATACAGTGTCTGCGGTCCGTTGGCCGGGCCTTCGGTCCACACAAAGGGGACGACGTCGAACAACGGGAGTGGATCGTACGGAGGCAGCGCGACCATGTTCAAGACCTGCTTGCCCGCCAACATGCGTGTGCCCGGGACGTTGGCGCCGCGAGCAACACCCGTCGCATCTGCCCACATCACGTTCACGCCGTCTTTCGCGAGGGATCCGCCGATCATGACGAAGCTGTCTGCGAGTCCCTGGGTGATCCACTCTTGCCTGCCGCGATCGATCGGAACATCAGCGATATCCGAGAAGGTGATTTTTGG
>JAYVXK010001075.1:0-3442 GCA_043785265.1 Myxococcales bacterium
CAACCAGTGCTCGCGAGTCCGTCGCTCCATCGACGCGGACGATCGCATGCGCACGATCTGCTCGAAAGCGCCTGTGGGCTCGCTATGTCAGACGGATACGTCGGAGCAGCGATCGCGCTGGGGTTGTTTGGAGTCCTGTGGGCGGCCTCGGCGCTTCGACATTCCAGTCAGCCGATCGTTGCCTCACCTCCTCCGTCGACGACATCGGTTGTCGCCGCAAGCCAACCCCGGAGCAATCGACCGCGCTTCCGACTATGCCTGTCGCAACGACGACCGCGACCGCGACCATCACCGCTGACCCAACTGCTGCCCCACTCGAGAGTGCAACGCCATGGGTGCCGGCGCCGAACCCCAAGCCTTCGGCCGAGTTGGTGGCGAAGCCGACTGCCACCCCATCGGCGTCCACATTGAAACGCCCAGGCTCGGGTCTCGATGCGCCGCCCCACAGCTCGCCCTACGACATCTTGCCCACGGGGCCGTGAGCTGCCTGCAAGGAGAGGGACCTTCCAGTTGTGACCGGCCGCACGAAATCACCGACGAGCGCAGGTTGAGCGAAAAGGCCCACTTGATCGTCCGAAGCCTTCTTCGGTCGCGCGTCGGTGCGCTGGTCGAGAAGCGAACCTCTGACTTCAGCGCGTCGTCTGGTTGTGGCCACGGCGACCTTGTGCGAACTCGACCGAGTAGCCGTCTGGGTCGAAAGCGGTCATCGACCGTTCCCAAGGTTCGTCATGGGGCGGCTGGTGAAAGACGACCCCCTTTGACTTCAGCTCCTCGTAGAGTCCGTCGAGATCGTCGGAGCTGAACTCCACGTGGATGGCTCGCTTCTGCGTGGCGCTCGTGTCCTCGGTCCCCTCTTTCCGCGCCTCGACTACCGAGAGAAGCCCGATCGTTGCTCCTCCCTCGCCACCCACGCGAATCATTGCGAACGCAGGCAGGGCCTTCATCTCGACCGTGAGGTCCAGCTTGTCACCGTAGAATTCGATCGAGCGCTCGACGCTTTCGACCGTGAGAGTCAGCCCCTCGAAGCGCATATTTTCTTTCATGATGATCCTTCCAATCGTGAGAAGCGTGCTCGGAGGCCGGTAGAATCGGCGGTAACTAGATCGTCTTCGTTAATTGCGCGATGGTGAACAGTCGCGACGCCCTCTCGAAGCTCATCTTGACGTTGGCCGACGCGTACGGCCTCATCTCGCGCTCGTACTCTGCCGTGAGCCCCTCTTTCCAACCGCTCGCAGTGCTCAGCAAGCGGCCGAGGAGCGCAGCGTCCTTGAGCGCCGTGTTCGCCCCAACCCCTCCAGCGGGGGTCATCGCGTGAACGGCGTCCCCGATCAGAGTGATGCGGGCATCGTTGGTCCACTCAGGCACGCCGCCGGGGCTGGATGTCGACATCTTGAAGAAGGCGGCTTCTTCGTCGATCTGCTCCTCGAAGATGGGGCGCAGGCGATCGTGCCATCGCGCTGTGAGTTCGCGAGAGAGGTCCGCTGCTGGCTTGCCGATGACGGAGAAGTCGTCGTTTGGCGCCGAGAACGTGCCTGGATTGCCGCCGAGTACCCAGCCAAAACTCGGCGTCGGCACCTTCCGCACCGTATTGGTGATCAGCATGATGCGCGCGCTCCGCGTGTCGTCGCGTATCGAGAACACTCCCGTACCCAGGCCCTCGAACGCCGCGACCGGTGAGGTCCCGTGGATCATTCTCGCGCCCGTGTCGTACACCTTGAGCGCGCCCTTCGTGAGTTGCTTGGTGATGGCCGATCGTACGCCGTCCGCTCCGACGAGGAGGCATCCGACTGGGCCACTCGTCCCGTCTGCGAATCGCGCCGCCACGCCATCTTCCTGGAGGGCGTAGCCCACGACCTGTGCTCCGAAGACGGTGACCGGCTCGATGCCTTCCAAGAGCGTGCTGCGGAGGAACGCCCGGTCCACGCCAACCACGTCTCCCCCTGCAGGCGGACCTCCCGGACCTCCCGCCTGCGGCAGCGGATTCGCCTTCATGGTGATCGCGTCGATGATCTCGATGTTGCCCGCACCAAGCTCGGTGCAGCCCGCCCGAAACCGCGCGTAGTGCGCGGGATCGAGGACCTGCTGGAGCGCGTTGATGCCGTCGACCGAGAGCCGGATGCGATAGCCCTGCGCCCGAGAGGCGGCGTCCCTTTCGTACAGCTTGAAAGGGATGTTGTGGGAGCGAAGGGACTGAGCGAGGAGCAGTCCTCCAGGTCCCGCCCCGGCGATCAGGACTGGCTTTGCTGAGCTCATGATGTCGGGGTCAGACATGAGGGCATGCGAATCCCTATAACATCCAGCGACGGCGACAGCGACGGGGACGGCGACGGCGACGGGTGCAAGGACGGCGACGGCGACGGGTGCGGTGCAGCGACGGTGCGGACGGCGACGGGCGCGGGCAGTCACGTCACAGCTGCAAACGAGAGTAGGTCCCCCCTTTCAGGAAGCGCCGCCCCCCTCAGTCGACTTCGCTTTTCTTCCCATCCGTCGAGCTGATCTCGGTACCAGTGTCGTCAACCGGCGGCGTCACCTTGGGTTGCACGACTTCCACCCTGGGAGCCTTCGGGCGAAACGGCGGACGACCGCCCTTGGCCTTCGCCTTGTTCTGCTGCATCACCCAGATGTTCTCTCGCGCGCGCTTGCCGTTGTGTTTCGCAGTCACTCGATTCTCCTGTTGCCCTTATTAGCGTTCTCGCCCGCACACGCAAGTGAAACTGGGCGACTGCAGCGCACGCTCACGCCCGCAATCCATGCCGAGGTCCGCGCACTCCCCGCTCTCAGCGACCTCCACGAATCGCCTCGCGTGAGTGAAGGCGCTCGAGTGTTTGCGTGGCCCAGTCTCGAATGACTGGCTGATGACTCGACCAAGACTCCCAGACCGCTGCTGTCCAAACGCGCGCACGCGCCGTGTGATCCTCGAGATCTCGCGCACCATGGAGCGAAGTGACCGTGACCAACCCAGGGCCTGGGACTGGAACGCGCGCACGTCGGGCGTGCCTGGAAGTACCGATCGGAACACCTTGACGATCTCGCGACGCGACGTCCCCGTTTCGAGGGCCAGACAGAGGCCGATGAGGTGCACCACGACCGACCTTCGACCCGCGGGTGTCGCGAAGCCTGGGTGCTGCGCCATGTACGCGTCGACGATGAGCCCATGGATGTCTGGATATCCGAACTCACTGTAGTCGCGCCAAGACTGCGCCGAACGCCGCCCAGCACGAAGGCGATGCCATGCGTCGGGTGCTCATCGCCATGCTCCTCCTTGGATGCGCCCCAGTCACGCCGACGAGCGCGGTGTCGACCCAGTCATCCGCACCGGTCGCGTCGACCCACAATGATGACTGCCATCGCGACATCCCAGACTGCGCGGCAGCATGCGCGCTCCGCGAGACGAACCACTTCGAGCACATCGACTGGTTCGACCGGCGCTGCGCTGCAGTCG
>JAYVXK010001076.1:0-3436 GCA_043785265.1 Myxococcales bacterium
GAGCGCTGTGCTCACCAATCGCATCGGCAAGGAGGGCATGCTCGTGGAGTGGGAAGACCTCAAGGATCACATCATCATCTGCGGTTGGAACCGCAAGGCAGAGATCATCGTGCGCGAGTACGATGGTCAGCACAAAGGCGATCCAAAACCAATCGTCGTCATCGCCAAACTCGACAACGCGCCGCAATTCGCTGATCACCTCCTCAGACGACGCGTCCAGTTTCTCGACGACGACTGCACGAAGATCACTGCGCTCGAAAAAGCCGGAATCATGCGAGCAACGACGTGCATCTTGCTCAGTGACACCACCAAGGGACGCAGCGAGCGAGACGCCGATGCGCGCACGATCCTCGCGGCGCTCACGGTCGAGCGCATGAACCCGAAGGTGTACACGTGCGCGGAGCTCAACCGACGCGAGTACTCGACCCACCTCACGCTTGGCTGCGTCGACGACTTCGTCGTGAGTGGAGAGCACAGCGCATTTTTGCTCGCGCAAGCAGCGCTCAATCACGGAACTGCGAGCGTATGGAGCGAGCTGCTCAGTTACGAGTACGGGCACAAATTCTGTCGCGTGCCGGTACCAAAAGATCTCGTGGGCAAAGACTTTCTCGTGGCACTCGCCCAGCTGAAGAAGAACGACAACCTGCTCGCGATCGCGGTGGCGCCTGCGGGCAAGCCGCCCAAAATCAATCCTCAAGGTCACGTGCTCGCGGTCGATGACGAACTCGTCGTGATCGCCGCCGCAGACTACGGCGCCAGTTGAATCAGTCGACGCCTCGCCAACCGTTGACCACATCGGCCAATCTTTGATCTTCGCCGTCTTCGAGCAAGCCGACCGCGACCACGTTGAGTCGGTCAGGTTTTGCAACACTGCGCGCGACGCGAATCACGTCCTCGCGAGTGACTTGATCGATTTTCGACTGGCGCTCGTCCGGCGTCTCGAAACGCCCGAAAAGTAGGCCGCCCGCAAAAAATCCGGCGAGGTCCTCGCATGCGTCGCGATACCCGCTCATCTCCCACGCATGACGCCGCTTTACTCGGGAGAGTTCCTCTTCGGTTGGGCCTTCATGGGCGAGATCGCACATGAGCGCGAGGATCTCACTGGTGACTTTGGTCGTGCGTTCGTGGACGACCCCGGCCGCGAAGTCGACGAGGCCATCGTCTTCGTATCCGTCGTAGCCACCCGACACGTCGTAGCAAAGACCTTGGTCGTCGCAGATGCGTTGATACAAACGCGTCGACATGCCGTCATGAATGATACGCATGAGCGCGTCCAGCGCAGGTCGGTCGGGACTCGTCTCTGCGAATGCGCGCAACAGCAGTCGTAGCTCGGTCTGCGACGAGACATTCTCCACGATCTGCAAACGAGGTTTTGTTTGGGCATGAAGGGGCGCTGCTGTCGAAATCGCTTCTCCGCGTGGCATCGCACCAAACGCAGCGTGGCCGAGTTCGATCGCGGCGGCGGCGTCAACCGCCCCGGAGAAGGCGAGCACACACGACGACGCGCCGTAGTGTCTTTGGTGATGGTGTCGCAACGCAGACTCGTCGAACGATCGCACGCGCTCTTCGTCGCCGGCGATTCCATAGCCGAGTGGATGCGTTGGGTAGACGAGCGCGCGCGAGAGATTGTCGGGATCGACCTGGCGGCCCTCGTCGTCGAGATCCTCGAGTATTTCCTCGCAGACGATGCCCTTCTCGATCTCGATGTCGTAAAATGCTGGCTCGCGCAAAACCTCCGAAAACAGGTGGGTGGCGCGCTCCAGGTTCTCAGGCGGCAACGTAACGGAGAACACGCCATAGTCGGCTTGCGTCGCCGCGTAGAGACTGCCGCCGAGCGACTCGAACGCCAGATTGACCGCATGCGCGTTCGGCAACCGGGACGTGCCGCGATAGAGCATGTGCTCGAGAAAATGCGACAGACCGTTGGTCGCAGGCACTTCGAAGCGACTGCCTACGCGAATGTACATCGCGACATGCGCGCGGTGCAGTTGCAGCTGAGGAGAGGCGAGCACACGAAGACCGTTGTCGAGAGTCGACGTGGCGAGCGGTACTGCGAGCGCGCTCATTGCGGTTCGTCTGTTTCCTCTGCGCCAGCGTCGCCGCGGTACTGCGCCATGTAGACCTCGTCTGGCTTGATCTCGATCTTGGCCGCGTCCTTTAGCCGCTTCACGTAGGTCGCGAGTGCCTCGGCTTGCTTGCGCACAAGGAGCGTCTCCATGTAGGCGTCGCGATCTTTTTGGAACTCTTCGGTCGTGGCTTGTTTGTGCTGTTTCAGCACGATCACGTAGGTCGAGTCGCCGCCGTGCAACACATCGCTCATGGCCTCGCCATCTTTTGCGGTGCCGAACGCGAACTCGAGCAGCTTCATCGAGTCACCCGCGCCGAGTGCGGGGATTGGGTCAGCGCCTTTGTTGAAGCTGGTGCTGTCGATTGCGTGCGGCGCCATCACATCCGCTGCGGGATCCATCGTCGGCTTCTGCGGGGCGACGGCCACACCACCATCGCCAACGACGGTCGCTCCTGCATCGACTGCGATGACTGGCAGTGAAGGATCATGCACCACGCCGAGAATGGGCAGCGGCTTGTAAGTAGCGAGGAGACTCTTGGTCAGCTCATCGAGAGACTTGCCAGTCTTGGCGTCTGCTTGGAGTTTTGCCGCGGTGTCTTTCGCCCAGTCGTTCGCGCGGGCCTTGGCATAGACCTCGCGTTTCACGTCACGATCCAAATGCGCCGGATCGTCACGCATGATGACGTGGTAACCGAATTGCGTTTCGATCGCTTCGGGCGTCATTTCGCCTGGTTTTAGCGCGTCTGCGGCCTTCTTGAACGGCGGCACGAAGCCATCGGTCTTGTCGCCCACGTCACCGCCTTGTGGCTTGCTGCCGTCGTCCATCGACACGGTCTTCGCGACTTCGGAGAATGTCTCGCCGTTGCGAATCCGCGCGACTGCGCGCGACAAATTCTCGAGCAGCGCAGCCCTCTCGCTGGCCGAGGCCTTCGCGGGCACTTTGATCAAGATGTGTTTGAGGTGACCGTCTTTTGGTCCGCTCGGATCGGCCTTGCGCGCAGCAATCGCCGAGTCGATTTCTTTTTGATGCGCTGGGTCTTTTGCCCACGCGTCGATGTCCGAATCTTTTGGCGGCGCGCCGAATGCGATCTCGAACTCGGGGTTGATCTCGACGCTGGTCACTTGCGCGCTGCTCTTCTCGGCGAGATAGCTCTCGAGCGCTTCTGCGTCGGGCACGCGCACGGGGGCCTTCACGAGATCGCGCATCTTCTGGGCGAGAATTTCGCGTGACTG
This sequence comes from Myxococcales bacterium, assembly GCA_043785265.1. Classification (GTDB taxonomy): domain Bacteria; phylum Myxococcota_A; class Polyangia; order Polyangiales; family Polyangiaceae; genus JANYHY01. Next base: position 3,302 of record JAYVXK010001076.1, read on the forward strand.
CCACTCTCGGTATTCGATCTCCGAACAGTCGACGAGTGCCTTCAGGTTGCGCTTGTAGATCTTCTCGTCGAACTCGTGCGTCTTCGGATCGTGCCAAAACTGCACGGGCGCGCGGGTGCTGTAATAGTCGAAAAT
>JAYVXK010001077.1:0-3433 GCA_043785265.1 Myxococcales bacterium
GGATACACCATCGGCATGATCGCTTCGGCCTCGGGTCCGAGTCGCTCGATCTCTTGACCGAGAATGTCGATGTCGTGCTGGTCGTCTTGCGTGGTCACACCAAACACATCGAGCGAGAGCGGCACTCCGCGCGCCTTGGTGATCTCGTGGATGCGATGTGCGAATCCGGTGATGACGTCCTTCTGATTGCGATTGTGATCCTTGAGGTGAAACTCCGCGTTGCCGAGCCCGCCTTGAACCGGATACCGAACGTAGTCGAGGTTGATCTCGTCTGCGCCCAAGTCGAGGACTTCTTTGACGAGGTCTTCGATGTATTGCTGCGACTCGTCGCCTGCGGGATCGAGCCAACCGATCGGATACGGTCCGCCCCAAAATCCACGCACACTCAACGCGGGTGCTTTCTCGGCGGTGAGAGGATCATGAAAGCACGCGATGCGCATCGACACGCGAACCCCATATTTATGGGCGAATCGTATGGTGCGTGCGAGGTCGGTGAGAGGCGCGTCTTTGGTCGCGCCGACGTCGTTGGCGACCTTCACCTTCGACGGGTAGGTGACCTCACCCATGTACGCTTTGCCATCGAGGATGACCGCGTTCATCCCGCGCGCTTGCATGTGCTTGAGTGTGTTTTCCCAATTGCTCGTCGCGTCGGGTCCGCGCAAGAAGATGCCGCGCATGGACTTGTCGTCGGGCCAAGGCAATCGCTCAGCGTCAGGACTCTTGGGGACCTCGGTCAAGATCGTCGGAATCGTGATCGTCTTGCCCGCCCGAGGTGTGCCGAGGGCTTTGGCGAGATCACCCGCGAGATAGGTGTCGGTCAGGCTCACGTAGACCTTCGCGATCGAATACGCCGTGTCTTTGGGACCGACGTCGTGTGTGACCACGAGCTTGCCCGACTCGTCGCGCGCTGCTTTTCCGCCTGCGGGGAGCTTGGACTCCACCCACTCGAGCAAGAGGTCGTGCGCGGGCGCGGGGGCTTGCTCGACGACAGGCGCTTGGGTCGGCGAGACCGCAAACGCTTGCGACGGATGCGATCGCGTCACTGGCGCGACGGCGGTCGGAAGAGGCGCGCGCGCTGCGCATGCGGTGACGAGGAGGCCCAAAAGGAAAAAAGAAGAGCGAGATTGCATGATGCGCAAATCTCGCGCGACCGCTCTCGTGAGGCCAAGTTTTCGGCCTCGGCGCGAACGTGGCGTCAAATCGCTTGCGAGAGTTTTGGCTGCGAGAGGGCGAGTAGTTCTTGGGCGATCCATCGCGGGGTCGAGGGGCCGCGGTACACGAACGACGTGTAGAGCTGCACGAGGTTCGCGCCTGCGTCCATCATGTCGAGAGCGTCTTGGCCTGTGGTGATTCCGCCGACTCCGATGACGGTCGCTTTGGGTCCGAGCTTGTTGCGTGCTCGCCGAACCATTTCACGCGCACGCGCTCCAAGAGGTGGACCGCTCAAACCTCCCGCACCAATCGCGTCGAGTCGTTCGCGCGACGTCGATAGGCCGTCGCGCGAGATCGTCGTGTTGGTCGCGACCACACCTTCGAGTCCGACTTCACCTACGATGTCGAGCAATGCGTCGAAGTCTTCGTTCGACAAGTCGGGCGCGACCTTGAGCAAAACAGGCCTTTTTTCAGTGTTTTGTCGCATGAGCGTTTCGAGCAGCGGGCGTGCGAGCGCGGCGCCTTGCAGCGCACGAAGATTTTTGGTGTTCGGCGACGAGACATTCACGACGACAAAGTCGCTCACGGGCAGCACTTCGCGAAAGCTCTCGGCATAATCGTCCACGACCGGCGCAGGATCCTCTCCCACGTCGACCACGCGTGACTTGCCGATCGAAAAACCCACCGGCACACCCACTCCACGCGCTCCGCCTCGAGACACAAAACGACGCACGACCGCCTTTGCACCTTCGTTCGGAAAACCAAGACGGTTGACCAGAGCCCGGTCGGCAGGCAGTCGAAACATGTTCGGTTTTGGATTCTCAGCCTGCGGGCGCGCAGTGACCGTACCGAGCTCGAGGAAGCCAAAACCAAGGGCCGCGAGCGATCTTGCACGCAGCGCGTTCTTGTCGAAGCCCCCCGCCAGACCGATCGGCGTCTCGAAGCTCAGACCCATCACGCGGACTCGTGAGCGCGCATCGGCGCGACACCACGCTCGTACGATCGCACGCAGAGGCGAGAAGTATTCGACAGGCGCGAGCGCGAGTGACGCAACCGCGTGCGCGACATCTGGCGAGAGGATGAAGAGTACCGGCCGCGCGAGCGCGTACATCGACCCACGGTTGTAGCACCGTGCTAAGCTTTGCCGCTCTCGCTTCGCTGTCTTCGTTACCTTGGAGGATCCAAAGTTGCGCACCCTACTTTTTCCGTTGGTTTGTCTTGGCGTCTTCTCCGCGTGCAGCAGCAACGATCCGGCTCCGGCTGGCACCGATGCTGGCAAGGACACGAGTCCGCCAAAAGATTCGGGCGCCGCAGTGATCAACGGTTGTGCAGACACCGACTACAAGGCGGTCAAGACGATCACTTGGGGTTTCGGTCTGACTCCCGCCTGCGTCACCGTGAAAGTCGGCGACACAGTGACCTGGAATGGCGACTTCACCGCTCACCCGCTCGATGCCTTCAGCGGCGACACTCCCAATCCGATCGCAGGCGCGAATGCGACCGCCGCAGGTGGTGTGGTCGCCGTCAAGTTCACCAGCGCAGGCACCTTTGGATATCACTGCACCATACACGCGTCGTTGCTTGGCGCTGTGAGAGTCACCCCGTGAAGGAGATGAGATCCCCCATGAAAAAGCACGTTTTGAGTTCACTCGTCTTCGCGACCTGCGCGACGCTGATCTACGCATGCGGCGGCGACGACACCACACCTGCCATCACGCCCGACTCCGGCGCAAAAGACACGAGCACCGCAGACACGAGTGTTGCCGACACCGGCAGCAAAGATTCGAGCGCCGCAGACACGAGTGTCGCAGACACGGGCATCGCGGACACGAGCGTCGCGGACACGGGCCCCGTGGACGCCGGTCCGACCAATGGGTGTGTGAAGTTCACTGATCAGACCCAGCAGGGTGATCCGCGTCTGATTACCTTTCCTGGAGTCAATCTCACTCCCGTCTACACACCGAGCTGCATGAAGATCGCCAACGGACAAACCGTGACCTTTCAAGCAGACAAGAATGTGACCTTTGGCAACCATCCGCTCCAAAGCGAAAACGAGGTTGGAACGCCCATCGTCAACACGAATACCGGCACCAAGGTCAGCTTCCAGTTCAACCAGAGCGGCACCTTTGGCTTCCATTCCCAATTCCACGGCGGCGCCAGCATGAAGGGCGCAATTTTGGTCCAGTAGGCGGTGGCCAAAATCCCGGACTGCGATTAGTCTCGCGCGACCCTTCACCAAGGAGTCCGCACGTGATCATCGGCGTCCCTAGAGAGATCAAGA
>JAYVXK010001078.1:0-11048 GCA_043785265.1 Myxococcales bacterium
TGGGCGCACCAAGGCTCGCGAAGCGACCGCCGAAGGCGGCTCGGCCTTGATAGAGGCGAGCACGACGATATGCTCGGATCTCCCGAGCGACCCCACCGCCCCAGTCATCCACGACGCCCTTCCCGTCCCCGTCCCCATCCCCGTCCGCCGTCCCCGTCCGCCGTCCCCGTCCGCCGTCCCCGTCCCCGCTCCCGTCCCCGTCCCCGTCTCCGCTCCCGTCCCCGTCCCCGCTCCCGTCCCCGTCCCCGTCCGCCGTCCCCGTTCCCGCTCCCGTCCCCGCTCCGGTCAGCGCGGCAGCCGCACGATCACGCCACTTCGTTCATCCGCGAAGAAGACGCTCGTCGCATCCACCGCGATCGCCGACGGGCTTTGGTCGACATACGACAGCGTGTCGAACGTGCCGCCTTGAGTCGTCGCGCGATTGACTTCGCGGGTGAGTTCTTCGGTCCAAAACATCTGAGAGTGGTCGACCACGATCTCAGCAGGAATGCCGCGCGAGACCTCCAGTTCGGTGATCGCGCCGCCTTTCGTGGGCGTTTTCAAGACGCGACCACCGTGGGCCTCGGTGAAAAAGAGCGAGCCTTCGGACACCGCGACACCAAACGGTTGATCGAATCCGAATGCGAATGTGGAGGCGGAAAGAGCGCATCCAGCGCGTGCGCAAGACGCGATGGTGCCGCCGTAGTCGATCGCTACAAAGGCAGTGGTTGCATCGAGCGCGACGCGAGTCGGAAAATTGAGATTCTGCGCGAGCGCAGTGACCACGCCGTCGTGGGCGCGCCAGAGTTCGCCGTCGGCGAAGTAGTGATCGGTGAAGGTGCCGTTCTCGAGGAAGAATAGTTCGTGTGCGTCCCACACGATGTCGGCGATGCGTCGCATCTTGCTCGCCACGATCGTGGGCGCAACACCACCCGAGACGGGCAGCGTGACGACAGCGCCGTCCAGGAAATAAGGGGGATTTCCATAGTCACCCCACGCGATGATTCCGTCTGCGACCGCAATGCGATGCGGATGCGGCCTGCCGCTCGCGAGCACCTCGACCTTGCCGCCGAGCTTGGGCACGCGGTTGACGCTCCCCGTCGCGGCGCATGTAAAATACACATTGTTGTCGTCGAGGGCGAGCGCGAACGGAAAGCACGACGCGTCCGTGAGCAACTCCACGCGACCGGGATCGGGCACCGCGGCGTCTTTTGCGACCCTCGCGTCGAAGCCTGCGTCGTGAGGCGCGATCGTCTCTGGCGGGCTGCTGCCGCATCCGATCAACAAGAGCATGATCGCGCGCCGCATCCGAAGCATCGTACCATCGCCGCAGCATGCCACTAAGCACGTCACTGCGACCCCTCCGGCCCTCGCATGCCGTGCTGGTCGCCCTCGCGTTGCTCTATGCGGCGCAAGGTGTGCCGTATGGATTCGCGGCCGAGTATCTGCCAGTCGCGATGCGACAAGAGCACTACAAGCTTGGCACCATCGCGCTCTTGGGCGTCGTGCTGCAGTTGCCATGGCAACTCAAGTTTCTTTGGGCGCAGATCGCGGATCGCCCTAAATTACGGGCCAACGCGCGACTTGTTTTGCTCGGCCTGCAGCTGACTCTGTTCGTGGTGCTGACAGGCTTTGCGATCAAATCATTCCATGACGCACCACGTTTGTGGTTTGCGCTCACGTTCGTCGCCGCGTTCTTTGCGTCCACGCAAGACATCTTCGTGGACTCACTCGCCGTCCGCTCACTGGATGTTTCGCAGCGCGGCTTCGGCAACACGGCGCAAGTCGGAGGCTATCGACTTGGCATGCTCGCCGGCGGCGCGGGCCTTTTGCTTCTGATGGCTCCGCTTGGCAGCAGAGGCGCGGTGCTCGTTTGCTCGTCATTCGTGTTGTTCACTGCGCTGTCTGCCTTCGTGTTGCGAGACACGACGGGCGAGCACGAGGCTCCGGCGTCTCGCGCGGAGCGCAGATTGCGTGCGCTCGCGTTGGCCAAGCACATGGTGCAACCCAAGACGTGGCCTGTCGTCGTACTCGCGCTCACGTACAAAATCGGCCTGCATATGGCTGCATTTCTGATCAAGCCCATCGTGGTGGACGCGCACTGGACCGACAGAGAAATTGGTTTTGCCGTGGTGACCGCAGGCACGACTGCGGGATTGATTGGCGCAGTCGCGGGCGGTGCGTTGCATCGCGTGATGCACGAGCGTCGAGCGCTCGCGTTCGGAGCGATCGTGCAATCGTTGGTGTGCATCCCGTTGCTCGCGGCGCACTTGCTGGGTGCTCCGCGCGGATGGACCACGGTCGCGATCATCGCAGAGCACTTCGTGACGGGTGTCGGCACGACTGTGTTGTTCGCCGCGCTCATGAGTGCCACGCGCAAGAGCGACGCCGGTCTGCACTACACGTTGCTCACGAGCGCAAACGTGCTCGCGATAGGGATTGGCTCCACGCTTGGCGGCTTCGTCGCAGACGTGAGCGGCAAGAGCGTCGTGCTCGTGATCGCCGTGGTGGCCTGTTTGGCGCCACTTTGGTTGATCTCGCGATGGGACGCAGCGATGACGGCGAGCGCCGATGAACCCGCCGAGTGAGCTGGGCTACTTGGTCTTGCCGACGTCCGCGACGGGCAGCACTTCGACTCGCGTGATGAAACCAGACACGGGCGACCGACCCGTATTGTGCTCGAGCCACGACGGCATCTCTTCGAGGAAGTCGTCTGCGCGTGTGAGGTAGTCCGCCATGAGCAGAGAGAGTCCACGATCGACGAGGCGCGCGCGCGGAACGTCGAACGGCGCGAAACCGTGGCCGCCCCACTGGTCGACGACTGGACGCACATGAACGAGAGCAGGCAACAGCCGAATGAGGTCTTCTGCGCCGGGAGAGGTCGACGAGTAAACCGCGCTCGTCAAGAATGCCTTGGCCCGAATGATGAGTTCAACGACGTTGGGTGCTCGCTCTACGGTTTGCGAAGCGGGCGCACTTCCGTTCGTGAACGCCGTGGCGACGCCATAGGGACCCATCAGCCACTCGGCCAGATCGCGCTTGTCTGGATGGAGCAAAATCAGAGCACGCAGAGCGTCGCGCGAGGCGTCGGCCACGTCATCGACGGAGATACCTTCTAACAACCGAATCGGAGCTTTGTTCAACATCTTCGAGGCCCCCCAAGCAGCAACTGCCCGCAGTGCCGGCGAAAGCCTAGCACAACCGTGACGAGAGCGTCACCTGGGCTACTTGCAGACCGATCCAGCGCTGACCCTTTGGCACTGTTGACTGCAACAATCCGCGCCATATCGGCAAATCGCGCCTGATTTACCGCAATTTCCAGGCGTCGGATGCGATCCAGCACACACGCCTACGACACAAACATTGGTGCAGCACAGCTCGGGCCGAGAGCACGGGGCGCCTCCGATTCCGCACGCGCCCGCGTCGAGTGGGCGCGTCGGCGACACGCATACGAGCGCGCCGGACGAACCGAATTGGCAGTTGGCGCTGCAGCAATCACTGGAGCCAACGCATTGCGACGCGATCTGAAGACAGCTGCCACCTGGCGGCAAGTTGCCGAAGCAAACATTGGCTTCGCAAAGTCCGCCGCAACAATTGCGATCTTGTGTGCAGGTTCCTTGTGCGGCAATGCACGCAGGTTCGTTCGCTGGCTTGTCCTGGCAGTAAGACGCCGTGCCCTGCAACATGCAGTAGCCAGTGCAGCACTCCGTGTCGCTCGTGCATTCGCGACCCTTAGGAGAAAGCGTGCACGGCCCGCTCGCCTGCTGCGCCGAGCAAGCAAACGCAACTGCGATCACAAAAAATGCGACGAAGAACTTCATCACGCGATGAAGTGTAGCTGCGATCTGACGCAGCCGCGTTACCAGAGTGAGAAGGCGCCATCGAAGGAGCGCATGTGCAACTCGAGCATGACGCCAAGAGTGCGTTCTTGAGTGTCGAGTGCGTTGAAGCCACCGAACACGCTCATCGTCACGTTTGGAGACGCCCACACGTCGACGATTGCGCGCGGCATCAAGGAGCCCCGAGCAGCATTGGCGAGATAGTCCCCCTGCGAGCTGTGCAGATTGACGGTGGCGGTGTTGGCGCCACCAAGCCCTTCGAGGCGAAGTGAGATGCGTCCAAGCGGGATGCGCAAACCAGCAAAGGCGCCAGCATGAAACATGACTGTGTTGACGGCGGCATCCGAGCCCGAAAATTGCGCAGGCGCGTTTTTCACGGGCGCGCTGAAATCAGCCACTTGATTGTGTCCGAACGCGAGGCCCCACTCCACGCCGACGTAAATCCAACTCCACACGAAGGCCTCGAGGCGCAGGTTGAAACCGACGCCTCCCAAAGACGTAGCGCCGAGACGCTCGCCCGGAAGGCTGAACGAGTCAGGGTCGTGTTTGCCTTTGCTGAAGTCGAACGTCGTGCTGTTTGGGTCGAACGTTTGGTACGGCAGAGAGAGCGCGACGGCGATGGGGAGTCGATGCTCGACCGCCCAGCCGTCGCCGAAGCGATGACACTTCTCGTAGCCGACGATGTCGCTCACTTCTGTGCAGCCTCTTGCGTGCGCAGTCTTGGGACAAAAGGCAAGCGCGGCGGAGAATGCGCCGATCGCAACGGAGGCTCGGAAGAGGCGTTTGGCGATCATTGCGTGTCCTCGACGTCATCGATCGGACGATCCGAGCGTGCATACAGGCAGATGGGTGCGGGTGCAGCGGCATTCGCGCTCGGAGAGACGCGAGACACGTCGATGCAGATGGTTCGCGTTGCGTCGACGGAGCCGTCGATGTCGATGCGCAGACGCTCGGTGCCTTCGGTCTCGGCGTCCAGGTGGTACGGATGCATCTCGAAGCGCGGGTCGTAGATGTGAATCGGGCGCTCAGCGCCGCTCTCGTCCCGACCCGTGATGTGCAACGCAGTGAGATCGACCGCGGTCTCGCGGACGCATTGGTTTCGCAAACTCACATCGAGGAGAAAACTCGAGTTCGAGCCTGCCTCGCGATCGAGCGAGAACCCGAGCACCGCGCAACCAAGCACACGGACCGCTTGGTCGTGTTCGAAGGCGGTCCGATCCCAACGTGTTGGCGCACGGCCCCACCACACGGGCGAGCACCCGGACGCGAGCACCAACAGAGCCATGACGAGCGCACGTTTCATTCGCGTCGACACTAGAGCAAGCGCTGGACCATGCCTGACTGCCGCGTTCTCAGCGGGTTTGGTGAAACGTCGCGACAGAGCGTCGCGCGCGCGCCTGGGACACAGCGCACGGCGGTCCCAGCCACTCAGTCTTGTTCCAAGTGCTCGTGAATCAGCTTGGCAAGCCAGGTGCGAAAGCGATCCGAACTGCACAAGCCGTCCTCTTTGCTGCCGCTCGGTGGATCGATCACCGAAAGTGAGAGCAGAGCGAGCGCGGGCATCAGGATGGTGAAGTAGGTGTCTTCGAAAGGCGGCATCCGTTTCTTACCCGTGCGACGCGAGCGCCTGATTTCATGCACCGCTTCTGCGACCGAACGCACGTGTAGCTCTTCGACCGTGGGCGCGTATCCTGAGAGAGCGAGCCATAGAAACGCACGCCCATGCCCCCCATTGCCAAGTCCGTTAGAGACCGCCGCGAGCATCGACTCGACCTGCGCATTGGACGCCGCGGGCGCGTCGGTGTCGGAGGTCGAAGTCATCGCGGCGAGCAGACTGGCATGCAACGAATCGAGCGCGCGTTTCACCACGGCCTCGACCAACCCCTCACGACTGCCGAAGTGATGGAGAACGTTCGGATGCGACACGCCCACGTCTTTGGCCACCTCTTGGAGACGAATGCCAGCTGGCCCCGCGGCCACGAGTCGGATCTCCGCAGCGTCCAAAATCGCTACACGCGCGTCTGCAGCCGTACGCCTTTTTCGCACGATTTTCTTCGCGGCGGCCTTTTTCGGCATGAGAAGATCATAGCGCCTATTGACAGTTTTGTATAGAGCACTATCTACAAGGTTGTCAGCATCACTCGACTCGCACACAGGAGGAACCATGGCTCTCCCGCTTCCGCACTATGACTTTCGTTCCGCAGGCCGCGCTCTCTCTGCGTTGCTCCGCGATCCAGACGATCTGCCACAAGTCTTCACGCTCATCGACTCGCTCTCGGGTACGGCGCCGCATCGTTTCATCCGCGGCTTCAATCGCACCGAGACTGGGCGTCGGATCTTGCGCGAACAGCCCGACATCGCTCCGGTGTTGAGCGATCGCGACAAACTACGCGCGCTTCCCGAGGGATCGCTCGGTCGGGCGTACTTGGCGTTCGTCGAGAGCGAAGGCATCTCGCCTCAAGGCATTCGCCAAGCGAGCGACACGGAGTCAGGAAAATCGCGGCCCGCCGAGTTCGTGTATCTCAACGCGCGCCTCCGCGACACGCACGACCTTTGGCACGCAGCCACGGGATACCAAGGCGATGTGCTCGGCGAGCTTGCACTGCTTGCGTTCATCCTCGGTCAAAACTGGAACACTGCGATCGCTCTGATCGTGATCGCGGCCGTAATGAAGGGGTTTGGCCATGGTCGCGAAGGCAGGGGCGTCATCCGTGATGGGTTTCGCCGTGGACGTTCGTCGGCGTGGCTGGCCTCTCAAGACTGGGAGTCTCTCTTGGCGCGACCGCTCGAAGACGTGCGCAAAGAACTGCGTCTCGAAGCACCTGCCAAGTACACACCCGTGCGATCGAGCGAACTCCGCGCTGCTGGAATCATTTGAGCCAACGCGCCATCAAGCCAGAGCCTATGAGACACTGCGCGCATGCAAACCATCTTCATCACCGGTGCATCGTCCGGCATCGGTCGCGCGACCGCGAAGCTCTTTTCGAGTCATGGCTTCTTCGTCGGCCTCTATGACGTCGATGCCGGCGGACTCGACACGCTTCGCGCAGAGATCGGTTCCAAGTGTTGCTCGGGTGTCCTCGATGTGACCGACCTCTCTGCGTTTCGTCGATGCGTCAGCGAGTTCGGTTCGGCGACGAGCGGCAAGATGGATGTCCTCTTCAATTGCGCGGGCATCTTGCGCATGGGTCGTTTCGAAGAAGTCCCCGCGGCCGACGCGCACAAAGAAGTCGCCATCAACGTCAATGGCGTCATCAATGGTGTCTATGCGGCCCTTCCGCTGCTCGAGCGCACGCAAGGCAGTGTGATCATCAACATGTCGAGCGCTTCCGCGATTTACGGCACTCCAGACCACTCGGTGTATTCTGCAACCAAGTTTGCGGTGCGTGGTTTGACCGAAGCGCTCGACGTCGAGTTCCGATCCAAAGGCATTCGTGTGTGCGACTTGATGCCAGGCTACGTATCGACGCCCATGGTGCACGATCAGAAAAACAAGAGCCGCATGCTCGATACCTTCGGCATCCACCACACGGCCGATGACATCGCAGCGATCGTCTGGAAAGCAGCCCACGGAAACCGCGTGCACTGGGTGCCGCAAGCCAACCACAAAGTCTTCACCCGTCTGGCGGGCTTCTCGTCAATCGCGCGGTCGTTGATGCGGAGCTTCGCAAAAGCGTAATCCGAACAATTGCCGCGCCGCTCCCATCATGGGAAGATCCTGCGTTCCTCCTGTGACTCAACAAGACCAACTCGTTCTCCCTCTAGGCGACACCACCGCCGCGGCCGGCACCGGCATTCCCCGCACCCACCGCGTGTTTTGCAATCGCAACCTGCGCATGACGGGCATCGCGTGGGTCGGCTTCGACATGGACTACACGCTGGCGATCTACGATCAGCCGGAGATGGACCGACTCTCGATCGAGGCGACGCAAAAGAAGCTCGTGGGACGTGGATACCCGTCGTTCGTGACGGAAATCCCGGTGTCGATTGATTTCCCAGTTCGCGGTCTGCTCATCGACAAACGACTCGGTCACGTCCTCAAGATGGATCGCTACAAGGTCGTGATGAAGGGCTACCACGGCTACAAAAAGCTCTCGAAGGACGAGCTGCGTGGCTTGTACGAATCGAAAAAGTTGCGCCCCGCGACACCGCGGTATCACTGGATCGATACGCTCTACGCGCTCAGCGAAGTCGCTCTCTACACGGCTTTGGTCGAGGCCTACGAACGGCGCGGGATCGCGCTCGATTATGCGAGACTCTTCGCCGACATTCGCGAGAGCATCGACGAAGCCCATCGCGACGGCACCATCCTCGACGCGGTTTTGGGCGACCTGCCACGCTACGTGCGGCGCGATCCTGAGCTCGCTCCCACTTTGCACAAGCTACGCAGCGCGGGCAAAAAGCTCTTTGTGTTGACCAACTCGCGTTGGCCTTACACCGAGAAGATGATGCAATATCTGCTCGGTGGCGCGATGGCCGAGTACCCGTCGTGGAAAAACTTCTTCGACATCGTCGTCGTGGCGGCGTCAAAGCCGGCGTTCTTCCAGGAGCGCAGGCCGCTGCTCGAACGCGACGGCGAGAGCACGAGACCGGCTGTTTTCCCGCTCGAAAGAGGCAGAGTGTACGAGGCGGGCAATCTTCACGATCTCGAACGCGCGCTCGCGGTGACAGGCGACCAAGTGCTCTATGTCGGCGATCACATTTACGGCGACATCCTCCGCAGCAAAAAAGAGAGCGGCTGGCGCACCGCGATGATCATCCAAGAGCTCGAACAAGAGATGAGCGCCTACGAGGCATGCAAGGACGACTTCGCGCGCAGCACGGCGCTCGAAGATCAGAGAGAGAGACTCGAAGACGATCTGCGTTTTTATCAAGCGCGCTTCAAAGAGATGTCGCGAGTGCTCGATGGCAGCGCGAAAAACGGCACAAAAGACGGCCTGAATGGCAAAGCGAACCCCACGCTCGAAGCCGAGAGGCAGCGCGTGAAGCGTGCGGTCGAGCGCGTGAGAGGTTTGTTGCGACAGACGGAGACCGAGGTGGACTCGATCGAAGCGCGTTGCGACGCGCGCTTTCATGCGTTTTGGGGATCGCTCCTCAAAGAGGCCAACGAGCAATCGAGCTTCGGTGATCAAGTCGAGGAGTACGCTTGTCTGTACACGTCGCGCGTGTCGAACTTCTTGGCGTACTCTCCGCAGCAGCACTACCGCAGTCCACGTGACGTGATGGCGCACGAACTCGGCGCGTGACCCGTAAAACATGCTGATTGCCGCCACGATCAAGAAGTCGCCAGACGATTTTGTCGTCGAAGAGTTGCCGCTCTATTTGCCATCGGGCACGGGCGAGCATGTCTACGTGACGTTCGAAAAGCGCGGCATCGACACGTTCGAAGCGGTTCGAGAGCTCGCACGCGCGCTCGGAGCCAATGCTCGCGACGCGGGCATCGCTGGGATGAAAGACAAGCACGCCGTCACCCGGCAGACGATCTCTCTCATGACACCGCGAGGTCAGAAAGCCGAAGACCTCGTGGCGCGCGCGACGACTCTGGCGCTGCCCGGCATTCGCGTGCTGTCAGCCGCACGGCACGGAAACAAGCTCAAAACAGGCCATTTGGCGGGCAATCGCTTCGAGATTGTGGTGCGCGACATTGCTCTCGCAGAGTTACCGGATGCGTGCGATCGGCTGCGCGCTCTGGAAGCGACCGGCGTGCCGAATGCTTTTGGAGAGCAGCGTTTTGGTCGCCACAAAGACAACGCGGATCGCGCGCGCGCTTGGCTGCGTGGAGATGCCCCAGCTCCACGAGACCCGCGAAAGAAGCGACTGCTGTATTCGGCTTTGCAGTCTGCGCTCTTCAATGCGGTGCTCGATCGTCGGGTCGCAGACGGCACTTGGCGCACACCTCTGCTAGGCGACGTTTTGAAGAAGACGGACTCCGGCGGGATGTTCGTCTGCGCAGACGTGCAGGTCGACACGGAGCGAGCAAGTCGCGGAGAGGTGACGCCAACGGGTCCGATGCTCGGCCCCAAAATGGTGAAACCGGAGGGGCTTGTGGCAGAGCTGGAGGCGCGCATCGCGGCTGATTTCCTGGGCGCGGACGAGATCGTTAGCATGCTTACGAACGCCACTGGCTTGGGAGAAGGCACACGGCGAACACTGGTGCTTCCTGTGACAAATCTCACAGTTGAGCCGATTTCTCCCGCTCCTGGGGAAGAACGGGGAAGCTGCCGGGTTTACTTCGTGATACCAAAGGGCGCCTATGCGACGACTGTCTTGGGACAGGTGTTCGCGTGGAACGAAGTCGGTTCCACAGAAACCAACCCCGCAGTCGATGCATCCTTAAGCAGCAGCGAGGAAAGTCACCGAGATGATTGAGCGGATCAAGAGCGCGATGGTGGGGTTGGGGGCCGGTTGGGTCCTCTGGTTGATGTTGGGCCTCAGCGTCATCTCTTTGGCCATCATGCTCGAGCGTTTGTGGCTGTTTTGGTCGCTGAGCGACGACATCCCGACTCTCATGAAAGACCTGGCGCGCCTGTTGCGCACGGGCGATCTCGAAGGTGCACGCCGTCGACTCGAAGCCTCGCCGAGCGCCGAAGCCGCGGTGGTCGTGGCAGGTCTCGTCGAAAGCGAAATGGGCGTCGATTCTGCAGAAGAAGCGATGGCCAGCGCCAGCGCACTTCAAAAGAACAAGCTCGAACGCCGCCTCGCGTTTTTGGGCACTCTCGGCAACAACGCTCCCTTCATTGGACTGCTCGGCACGGTCATCGGCATCGTCGGCGCGTTCGACGAATTCGGCAAAGCCCACAACAGCGGACTCGGCGCGGCCTCGCAAGCGATCGCACCCGAAGGCGTCATGCGCAATATCGCAGAAGCGCTCGTCGCTACAGCCGTCGGTCTCGTCGTGGCGATTCCTGCAGTGGCTGCATTCAACGCGTTTCAGCGTGTGATCAAGACGACGCTCGCGAACACCGACGCACTGACTCACGTGTTGCTCGCCCATCTCAAAGCGACGCCCGCGATTGCTGGCGAGACTCCCCGCGTGAGTGAGGCGCCAAAGTCAGAAGGCAAACGCGGGACGCCTGCCCCCACGAAAAAAGCAGAAGCAGACGCCTCAAAAGACGAGGCCGACTAATGGCGAGCGGCGGCGCGCAAGACGCTGACGAGGGCATCGTCGGGATCAACGTCACGCCGCTGGTCGACGTGACCTTGGTGCTTCTGATCATCTTCATGGTGGTC
>JAYVXK010001079.1:0-3424 GCA_043785265.1 Myxococcales bacterium
CGCCACCACCATCGACCCCGAGTTGCCCAGTGTTGCGTATGGCTTCGTGCGAGGCATGGCCGACGTGCGCATCCCCGTCGGTCCAGTCGCCTTCAGCGCGAGCGTCGCGTATCTTCATGTGGTGGCAAACGGAGAGGTCGGACTGCGCGTGCGTGGTACGCGAAACGATGGCGTCGAGGGGTCACTCCAAGTGGCCTTGCCGTTCGCACACGCCTTCGAGGCGCGCTTGTCAGGGACGTACACGCGCTTCTACTTTTCGTTCAGTCCGGTGCCGGGCGATCTCTATGTCGCGGGGGGCGCGCTCGATCAATTCTTGACTGGGCAGTTCGCCCTCGCGTGGATCTACTGATGCGCGCTCGTGCCGTGTTCATGGTGGTGGTGGTCGGGGCTGCCGCAGCACTGACGGCATGCCCTGGCGAGCTCGACGATCCGGCTCGTTTCTCGGGGTGCGGTGATGTACCGACTGTCGTGCTTGCGCGCAACTGCGTGCGCAGTGGTTGCCACGACGCAGCTTCTCATACTGGCGCGCTCGACCTCGAGACACCAGATGTCGCGAGCCGACTGGTGGGCAAGAAGACCATCGGAGGTTTGTCGTTGTTGATCGACCCACAAGCACCCGACAAGAGCGCACTGTACACCAAACTCAACTCGCCCATGTTTGGCAGCCGCATGCCCCTCAGTCAGCCAGCGCTCGACAAAAAGACGCAAGGCTGCATCCTCGAATGGATCCAGTCTTTCAGTCCCGCCGACAAGGATGGTGGAGCCGACTCGTCGATCGACGTCACCGTACCGCCGGTGGATGGCGGCGACGCAGGCGTGTTGGGCCGGGACCTGACTACCGACACCACCAAGTTCGGCGTCGGCGGTCCTAGTCATTGCGGCAGCGCAAAGGTGGAGCTGTGCGAGGACTTCGAGACTGGCAAGCTCGACACCAACACCTGGACCGTCGTCGGCACGGCACCAGTGATCGACGGTGTCGAAAAGGCTCGTGGGCAGAACGCGCTGCACATCACTCAGAACGGCAACGGCGCCTCCTACATTCGCGAGACGAAGACCTTCCCCGCTCTCAACAACACCTACTACGGACGCGCGTTTGTGTTCTTCGCGTCGTTGCCTGGGCCGCCGATGAACTACGCACACTGGACGTTCGCTGCCGGAAGCGGCACTGGAGTGTCTGGCGAGATTCGCTTGAGCGGACAGTTCTCGAACGGCAAAAATCTCTTCGGTGTCGGCACTGACAACCGCGTCGACGATGCTGGCACGGGCGACTGGACGACCTCCGACAGCGATCCCAACAAGAACCCCGCCGCGGTTCCCACCGGACAATGGCTGTGCATCGAGTGGCTGCACAAGGGCGACACCAACGAGACGCGCTTCTATTGGAACGCGCTCGAACACCCATCGCTCTACACGACCAAGACCATGAACGGCGGCAACGGAAAGCCCTACATCTTGCCCAAATTCACCAACGTTTGGCTGGGCTGGGACGAGTACCAGTCAAGCACTCTCTCGTTCGAAATGTGGCTGGACGAGATCGCGATCGATCCCGCACGCATCGGCTGCGTCCTGTAGGGCTGCGTCAGCCCCCTCCCGACCTCCCCCAGGGTCATGGGGGAGGAGAAGAGTCACGACCGCGTAGATCAGTGATGGGGCTCCCGAGACTTACAGGTTGGCGAGAGGACCGGTGCAGTAGGCTGGGTTGCCGAAGGTCGTCATCGGGACGTCCATGGCGTTCGCGAGCGACACGAGCAAGTTCTGGTGGAGCACCGGCTGGGGGTACTTGAGGTAGCGGCCGGTCTTGAGCGCGCCGTTCGCTCCGCCCATGATCACGACCGGTAGTGGTTCGTGGCTGTGTGCATTTCCTTTGCCCAGTTCGTTCATCCAGACGACGAGAGAATTGTCGAGCAGTGTCTTGCCGTTGTTCTCTTGCACCGCGTCCATTTTGCCGAGCAAATAGGCGATTTGCGACGCATACCAGGTGTTGATCTGCACAAGCTTGCCCTCAGCGACCGTATCGCTGTCCCCCATGTGAGAGAGATCGTGATGGCCTTCGGCGATGCCCAGCCATGGGAAGGAAACCTGGCTGACGCTGTGTGAAAACTGCATCGACGCGACGCGCGTGAGGTCGCACGCGAGCGACGTGACGAGCATGTCCATCTGCAGCTTGCCTACCGCGGGGTAGTTGTTCGGATCGTTGAGGTCGAGGGGAGAACCCTGCACTGGTGGGATGCATGCGGCCGTTTGACTGAGCAGCTGCTTTTCGACCTGCTGGACAGACTCGAGATGCGCTTGCACGCGCACACGATCGTCGGTGCCCACGTTGTTCTCGAGTGTCTTGAGGGTTCCCTGCACTTGGTCGAGCACGCTCTGTCGACGCTTGAGCAAACGCGTGAGATCGGCTGGCGAGAGTCCTGAGCCAGAGAACAAGCGTTGGTAGACCTTGAGCGGATCTTCCATCGGCGGCAGCGGCTGGTTCGCGCCCGAGTAGCACATGCGGCTCCACACGTCGGAGTCCTTCACGTAGGCGCCAAACTCGAGTGACTTGTAGGTGGTGCTGGTTCCGATCGCGTTCGCAATTTTTTGATCGATCGAGATGCCACCGGCAAAACCCGCAGGAGTACCCGCCCCGCCCATGGTGGTCCCAGGCAACAACTCGATGCCGGTGAGCATGCAACCCATGCCCTTCATGTGATCGTCACCGTTACCGTGTCGCGCAGCTTCGACGTTGATCCCGTCGAGTACGATCATCCGATTTTGGAATGCCGCAAGAGGCTTCAAAATAGGGCTGAGCGTGAAGTTCGTCTCCGTGCCTGTGGGCGCCCAATTTGGGTAGATGGTGCCGTTTGCGGTGAAGATGATCACCAAGCGCTTGGGAGGAGTCCCAGGACCCGCCCAGACACTGCGCGGCAGAAGCGCACTTCCGATGAGAGCACCGGCGGCGCCGAGCATTCCTCTTCGCGAGATACGTAGGCTCACGGCTTCACCTCGGGTCGGTAACGGAATGCTGCGGTCTTGGTCATCGCGATGAGCAACTCTTTCATGTCGTAGTTGCCTTGGGCGAACGCCGCCCTGACGCTGCCGAGAGAGCATTCGTCGTCGACCGTCTCTGCGCGGCCGAACGTGTAGCGAAACCACTCGAGCGAAACACAGTCCTTGACCTGTTTGCTCCCAGCCAACTTCTTGGCGAGGTCCGGCACTCCGTCGAACGCTCCATCGACATCCGTCGCGCTCACTTGGCCCGAGGAGTCCACGGGTTGACTCTGATCGGTATCGCGCCACTGACCGAGTCCGTCGTAGTGCTCGAAGCCAAAGCCGATGGGGTCCATCAACGTGTGGCATCCCGCGCAGAAGGGATCCTTTTCGTGCTCGGTGAAGCGCTGTCGCGTCGACACACCAGGTTTGATGTCTGGTGGGATGGTGTTGA
>JAYVXK010001080.1:0-3421 GCA_043785265.1 Myxococcales bacterium
TGCGATGGCAAAGGCAGGAGGATATTTTCCGAAGTGGCCCATCGCAACCGGTGAAGCGGGCACGATGATCGGCGCGAGCGCAGAGGTGGTTGTTGCCGACGCATACGCCAAAGGCATTCGCGACTTCGACGCAGAAGGCACGTATCAAATCATGCGCGCGGCGGCGATGGGTTCGAGTGAGCCCGCAGGAGGTCGCGGTGGACGCAACCAAGTCAGCAAGTACATGCAAGACGGCTACGTGCCGGGCAGCGTGGGTGGTTCGGTCTCTTGGACGATCGAATACGGTCAAGACGACATGGCGCTCGCTCAATTTGCCGACGCGCTCGGTCATCGCGACGATGCGCTCGTGCTGCGTGAACGCGCACACGGATGGCAAAAACTCTATGACGCACAATCAGGCTTTTTGTGGGCAAAAGCAGACGATGGCTCGTGGGCAACGTCGCATGGAGATCCCACTGTGCATTCCACGGACTTCGTCGAAGCCAACGCGTGGCACAGCCTCTGGGGACCTTGGTACGACAGCGATCGATTGATCTCGACTCTCGGTGGCAGAGACGCGTTCGTCGCCAAGCTCGAGAACTTCTTCGTGCAAGGCAAAGCAGACTACGACAGTGTCGATTGGACGACGCCCAACTCGTTGTCGCGCGCGGCGATGCGAAAATATTTTTGGGGCGGCAACGAACCAGACATTCACGCGCCCTATCTGTTCGCGCTCGCGGGTCGACCCGACTTGACGCAAAAGTGGCTGCGTTGGATCGAACGCGAGGTCTTCACCGCGGGCGCAGATGGTCTGCCTGGCAACGACGACGGCGGCACCATGTCCGCGTGGCTCGTCTTCAGCGCGCTCGGTTTCTATCCGATGGCGGGTAGCGACAATTATGTGATTGGCGCGCCGATGGTCCCGCACGCGGAACTGAAGATCGGCGGCGGCGTGTTCACGATCGATGCGACGAATGTTTCGGACGACCATCCTTACGTTCAAAGCGTGACGCTCAATGGCGCGCCACTCGACCACGTCATCATCAAACACGCTGATTTCAAGCCTGGCGGCGCGCTCGTGTTCACGATGGGAAGCGGACCATCCAAGTGGGGACACTGACTGCGTCACAATGTAGGGGAAGCGATCGAGACCTCTGCGACGATAGGTGCGGTCGGCTCGCCAAACCGGAAGAGGTCACGCGGCCGCCGCGCATTTGATTTTCTGCGGCCGCGTACCCGTTTGCTGTTCTCGTTCGTCCTAGCATTGCGTGACTTGCTCTGAGAACGCTTGGACCATGAACCCCTCGAACACCAAGCCCCGCGTCCTCGCTGCGATCGAGCGAAACCGAGAGCGGATCTGGGCCGTTTGCTACCGCATGACGGGGCGCCGAGCGGAGGCCGACGACCTCGCACAGGAGGCGATAGCGCGCGCGATCGAGCGCGCCGAGCAGCTCAGCGAGGAGGACCCTACGGGCTGGCTGCTCACGGTGGCAGCGAGGGTATGCCTCGATCGCCTGCGCAAGGAGCGCACCGAACGCCGACTGACCGAGCTCGCCGACCCTATCGACGGATTGGACTGGCTCGTGGCACGCGGCGAGACCGGCGCGCCCGACGCCGCCGCCGTCCTTCGCGAGGATCTCCGCTACGCCATCGTGGTAGCGCTGCAGCACCTCACGCCGCGCCAGCGCGCAGCCCTGGTGCTCCACGATGTCTGCGACCGATCGCTCGAGGAGGTTGGAGCGACGCTCGGTGGCACCGCGAACGCGGCGAAGGCGACGCTCCAGCGGGCGCGGGTCGCGCTTCGAGAGGCACGGCGCAGGACCGACGTGGACGTTCCGGTCGACCGCGACGTCGTCGAGCGCTTCGCGAGGGCGATCGAGGCGGGCTCGGTCGATGAGATCGCGGCGCTGCTGGCGGACGATGCGTGGGGCGCCACCGACGGCGGCGGGATCATCGTCACCGCAAACAAGCCTACGTTCGGTCGACAGGTCATCGCGCGCCAATGGGCCAACGCGAAGAAGAAGGTCGCCGTCGACGTCGTCGCGGAACTCCGCATGCTCAATGGCGAACCGGCAATCGTGATTCGGCTCGCGATGGCCCGCGAGGTCATCGTCGCCATCGTCCATCTCGAGACGCGCGACCGTGCGGTGGTGGCGTTGCGCATCAACCGCGATCCCCGCTCGACGATGACGCTGTCCGATAGCCATCGCTGACGACCACGTACCCAAAAACCGGAGCCGCGCGTCCTTCTCTCGTGGACCCCTTTCGCGATTGGCGTTTGCCATCGTTTCTGTCCACTACCGGAGCCTGCATGAATTTCACGTCGTTGCTGCAGACCAGTGCATCCACGATCGCAGCGATCCTCGTTGCGATGGGTGTCATTGCACTCATCGAGACGGCGATTCCTCTTCACGCGCGAACGAAGGCGCACCGCGCGCACGTCGGACCCAACTTGGCGTTGACGTTCATCACCTTCGCGACCAACGTCGTGCTCAACGGAGCGCTCGTGCTCCTCCTGCAGCGGCTCGATGGCGGCGGGTTCGGGATCCTGCGCTGGACTGGGCTCGATTCGCGCGTGGCGAACGTGCTCGCGTTCGTGATGCTCGACCTGTCCTTCTACGTGGCGCACGTCGCCATGCACAAGGTCCCGGCGTTGTGGCGAGTCCACCGCGTTCACCACTCCGATCCGGTCGTCGACGTGACGACGACGATCCGTCAGCACCCGCTCGAAGGGATCATCCGTTACGCGTTCATGGCGCTCTTCGCCTGCGCGATTGGCGCTGGCGTAGGGGTGTTCGTCATCTATCGCGCCTGGTCGGCCATCAACGGTCTCCTCGAGCATGCAAACCTGCGCGTGCCGCGCCGGCTGGGCGAAGCGCTCTCGCTTCTGACCACCTGGCCGAACATGCACAAGGTTCACCACTCGCGAGACGCCCGAGAATCGGACACGAACTACGGCAACATCTTCTCGTGGTTCGATCGGATGTTCGGTACGTACACCCCGTCGTCGCGCGGTGAGAGCGTCATTTGCGGGCTCGATGGCTTCGACGACGCACGCGCGCAATCGACCGTGGGTCTCTTGGCATTGCCGTTCGACGGACAACGACATCGCCACGATCGCGCACATGACCAGTCTGTCGAGCGCTGCGTCAGTGACGGATGAGCAACACCGGCAGCGACGATCACGAGTAGCTCGGGCACCCTCTTCGTAACCGACAGGAGCGCCAGTGAGGCCAAAGGAGCGTAAGCGATTTGAACGCGGGTTGTCGAGGCGTGGCGGGCGCTCGACCCTTCGCGGAACCGTCCGAACTTCTCACGGGCGGGCTCGAGTCGCGCTCCGTGCACGTCGTTTGCGACAGGACCTGTCCTGATCTTCGACCCGCGAATCTCAATCGCCTCGGTTGATCGTTACCAGGGGAGGCTGCCGGTCTCGTTCGAGAAG
>JAYVXK010001081.1:0-3415 GCA_043785265.1 Myxococcales bacterium
CGCGGCGGGCATCTCTCCGTCGACGACACTGATCCCCGCGCCCGAATCAAGCATCGCCCAGACCTTGCGCCCATCGAGTGACACTTCGATCAGCAACTCGCCGCCCACGTACTTGAACGGGAGCACCACCTTGGATCCCTTAGGCCAAGTGATCGAGAGAGCAGGGGCAGGCGGACGAATGCAGGACGAGTCGGCGACATCTTCAGGATGCGGACACTGAAACCCAGGAGCCTGAGATCGAAGTGTGCTCGTCGTCGGATCACTGGCTTCGTGCGTGCGCATGACCTTCGCTGGCCATCGAACATGACGCGCATCGGGTGGTGACCACGCAGCGATTTCGTAGACGTGGTGGCGACCGGCACTCGCGACATGGGTCGTTCGCACCAGTTCGGCCGTCGTGAAATTGAAGACGGCTGTGGGCGAACCGATGTCCGGCACCTGGTAGCTCAAGGTCACGAGCGGCGTGTCGTCGCGAAGCTCGCACGTCGAGCTGGTCGGAGCGGACGCGAGATAGCGCCGGCGCAAGAGCCAATCCTCGTACGCGAGCGAGGTCGCTTCGTGTTCGCCTGTCGGTCGCACGAGCACGCCGATCGTTTGACCAATCGACCAAGGCCCTCGCTCGTCGACGCCAAACGAGTCGTCGAGTCCGGCGAGCTGCGTCGTGCTGCGCCACCGCGCGATGTCCATGACGACGTTTTCCACGCCTGTTTTTCCGGACGCCGCGACGTCATAGGTGAGAGTCAGCGGCAATGCCGCGCCGATGTCGTCTTGCGCGCCATAGCCTCTTGCGTTTCGCGCGAGCAGATCTCTGATGTCGAGTTTGTCGGGACACTTGCTGGTGTCCACCACGCTCGTTGCCCCTGCATCCGCCGTCGGGTGTTCACGTGGAGGCGACACAGCAGTGGGGCCGCCGCACGCGACAAAGAGCAAGCAAACCAAACAAGAGCGATGCATGCCTCGGGCATATCAAGTGTGCTACTGAGGCGCCATGTCTTCTCCCCGCGTCGTTCGCGCGCCGAGAGGCTCTGAGCTCACCTGCAAAGGTTGGGGCCAAGAGGCCGCGCTGCGAATGCTTCACAACAATTTGGATCCTGACGTCGCCGAGCGCCCCAACGATCTCGTCGTCTACGGAGGCACCGGAAAAGCAGCCCGATCGTGGGAGGCCTTCGACGTCATCACGCGCGAACTTCGTGACCTCGGCAATGACGAAACCTTGCTCGTGCAATCAGGCAAAGCGGTCGGTCGCTTTCGCACACACCCTGACGCGCCACGTGTACTCATCGCCAACGCCAATCTCGTTCCTGCTTGGGCAAACTGGGACGAGTTTCGTCGACTCGAGGCGCTCGGCCTCACCATGTACGGTCAGATGACCGCTGGCTCGTGGATCTACATTGGCTCGCAGGGCATCTTGCAGGGGACGTTCGAGACGTTCGTCGCGGCGCGCAAGAAGGTCCAAACTCTCTCGAAAAGAAACGGTCAGCTCTGGGTGCTCACTGCAGGCCTTGGTGGCATGGGAGGCGCGCAACCACTCGCCGCGACGATGGCGGGGATGAGCTGCCTCGCGATCGAGATCGATCCCTCTCGCATCAAGCGGCGCTTGCAGACCGGTTACGTCGACGAGCGCATCGATGATCTCGACCGCGCGCTCGCACGCATCGAGGGTGCCGCGCGCATCGAGAAGCCTATTTCCATAGCGCTTTGCGGCAACGCAGCAGAAATCTATCCCGAGCTCGTCTCGCGCGGTGTCGTTCCTGATCTCGTCACCGAACAAACGAGCGCGCACGATCCACTCAACGGCTACATCCCGCTTGGCCTCACTCTCGAAGAAGCCGCCGAGCTTCGCGCAGAAGATCCAGAGGGCTACGTGGAGCGCGCCAAAGGCAGCATGGCCGAAGAACTCGACGCCATGTTGTCTTTTCAAAAGAATGGCTCCGAGGTCTTCGACTACGGCAACAACATCCGCGCAGGCGCGCGCGATGGCGGGTGCAAACGCGCGTTCGACATCGAAGGGTTCGTGCCGCTCTACATTCGTCCGCTGTTCTGCGAAGGCAAAGGTCCGTTCCGCTGGGTTGCGCTCTCCGGCGATCCAGCAGACATCGCCGTGACCGATCAGGCCGTCCTCGACGCCGTGCCGAATGACTCCGATCTCCGTCGATGGATGACCCTGGCCCAAGAGCGCGTCGAGTTCCAAGGTTTGCCCGCGCGCATTTGCTGGCTTGGTTATGGGGATCGCGCCAAAGTCGGCGTTGCGTTCAACGATCTCGTCAAGAGCGGCAAAGTGAAAGCGCCCATCGTCATCGGTCGAGATCATCTCGATTGCGGATCGGTCGCTTCGCCCAATCGCGAGACAGAATCAATGAAGGATGGATCGGACGCCATCGCCGATTGGCCAATCTTGAACGCATTGGTCAACACTGCAGCCGGCGCGACTTGGGTCAGTTTCCATCACGGGGGCGGGGTCGGCATGGGCATGTCACTCCACGCAGGCATGGTGGTCGTCGCCGACGGAACCGACGCAGCCGCAAAACGGCTCGAGCGAGTGCTCACCAGTGATCCGGGCATGGGAGTGATTCGTCACGCCGATGCTGGGTACGAAGAAGCGATCAACTGCGCGAACGAACGTGGCGTTCACGTGCCGCATTTGAAAAGTCTGCGCGGCACGACGTAGCAAGCACACATCGTGTGCCCGCCGATTGGCCGAGCACAGATGCCGCGTGCTATGCTTGACCCGTGAAGAGTCTTAAAATCTCCGTAGTTTTTGCTGGGATTGCACTGACCGCAATCGGGCTCAGCGCATGTGGCGATGACTACGCGCCGTCCGAGTTTGACAGTGGCAATGCGCCTGACGGCGATGGGTTCGCAGACGGGTATATCGGCGACGCGCACCAGGGTCCTTACAACGACTTCCCCATTGCGCCGATCCTCGACACCCCCGACGGCGGTCAAGGTGCACCACCCAACTCTTCCACACTCTTCGGCCCGCTAGACGGCGGCGCATCGTCGGGTGGACCTTGCCTGGTCGAGCCCGAGGTTGGTTCGCTTTATCCCAACAACTGGTTGCGTCCGCGTTTTCATTGGATCGCGCCAGGCGGTGAGAACCTCTTCGAGTTGCGCGTGCACGCCGACAATCAAGCCAACGATCTCGTCGTCTACACGACGTCCACCTATTGGACGATGCCCAAGCTCATGTGGGACAAACTCAGGCTCAATTCGGCCGATCAACCCATGACCGTGTTGGTTCGTGGTGGTGTCTACGGTGGCAACACACTCTCTCAGATCGCGCTCGGGTCTTCAGGGCCCTTGGGCATCGCGCCGGTCGAAGCGCCTGGCGCGATCGTCTACTGGACGACCAGCGGCGGGAGTTCACTCAAGGGTTTCTCCATTGGTGACGAGACGGTCGGCACGGAGTTGCTCC
>JAYVXK010001082.1:0-3414 GCA_043785265.1 Myxococcales bacterium
GGTGACAATGAGATCGCGCGCACGTTCTTCGCCGAGTCTGGTGTGGCGCTCGACGCACCGCGCACCAAACATGGCTAAAACCAAGCACGTGGCAGCCGCGACTCTCGCAAGCGTGACGGCGAGTTGTGGGGAGTAAACGCGTCGGTTTGATCGTACTGTGGTGACAGTCATGGGACCTCGGCCCTACCCCGTTCCGCCACATCAGCAGCCAATGCCCATGATGCCGGCGCCGATCTATGCGCCGCCTTCGCAGACGGACAGCAAGGCTGTCATCGCGTTGGTGCTCGGCATCGTCAGCATCTTGTGCTGCGGCTTCGGCATGTTGTTTGGCATTCCGGCGATCGTGCTCGGCGCGATGAGCAAGCGGGACATCAATCGCTCGGGCGGGACGCTCGGCGGTGACGGCATGGCCATCGGCGGCATGGTCACAGGCGGACTCTCGACTCTGATCAGCCTCGCCTATATCGCCGTGCAGCTCGTCGCCCTCACGACACTCGGCGCAGCCCCGCCCTACACGGCAACGCCCTACACGCCGCCAGCGACCTATACGACTCCGCTGACGACAGGCGCGATTCACGCGACCGAACTGACCAAAGCCGGTGGACCGCTGAAAGATCAAGTGCTCGGCGAAGTGCTGTCGGCGAAGGCCGCCGGTGAGCGCGTGCTGGTCTACGAATATGCGCGCGGAGCTCCTGCGTGCACCGAGTTCGATCGCACGCTGAGCGACTTCGACATGCAACGCATCCTCAAAACTGTGCGCCTCGTCCGCGTCGAGGCATTCGAGTTTGTCGCTGACTTGCCCGCTCTCGCCATGAACAAGACTGCCTACCCATGGTTTTGGAAGCTCGACAGCAAAACCAACGCGAGCGGCAAAGACGAACTCTTGATCGTGGACTCGATCAGCGGCGATGAATGGGGCGACAACTACACTTGGAATATCTCGCCAGTGCTCGAGGCCTTCATGAACGGCACCTACGTCAAAACGGCGCCTGATCCTCTGATCGCTCCTCCTCCTCTCAAGACTCCACCCAAGCCAAAGCCCGCACTCGGCTTTTGATCAGGACAACTCGCTCGCCGCTTCGCGAAGAGTGACGAACGCGTAGCCCTTCGCGCGCAATACGTCGACGACTGCGTGGAGCGCTTCCAGTTTTCGGGCGACGGGCACGCGTACGTCGGGTTGATGTTCGCGCAAGTCACCCAACCCGTCGTTTTCGTCGAGCACATCGATGCCATGCAACTCGAGATTGACGAGCGGATCTCCCACGCACATTTGAGCAAGCCATCGGGCGCGCGCGGGTCCCGCGAGAGTAATCGTCGTGCCGATGAACGGCAGGCGCAGACCGCGGGTGACCTGCACGGGGAGTTCGAGCAGACCTTGTCCGCGACGCCAGTACGGATCGCCCACGAAATAGGGCGAAGTCGGCGCGAGCAGGACACTTGGTGTATCCACCACACTTTTGCTCTCGCGACCGCGCGCGGCATAGATGCCAATCTTGCTGGTCTTGAGCGCCCAATAACTCGGACACGGAAAGACAGACGAGTCGTATGCGACGCCAAGCTCGGTGAGCACCTCGAACACTTCGTTGGTGATCGTGTACCCAGGCGCACGAAAGCCAACAGCGGCAGATCCCACGGCTCGCTCGATGGCCCGTATGCCGCCCACGATCTGCGCGCGGATCTCATCGCGCGGACGACGTGTCAGGTCGTAGAGATGGTCGAGTGAGTGGTTGGCGATCTCGTGGCCGAGTGCGTTCGCGTCACGCAAACGCGCTGCAGCTTCGGGTCGGTCGAGGTCGCGACCAATCGCAAAGAAGGTCAGCGGCACGCGCGCGTCGCGAGAGAACGCCATGAGGCGATCCATCGCGACGTCATAGACCGCAGTCTGGTGTTGACCACGCTCCAGCGAAGCTGGAGACGTGCCGTCCTCTGCAGTTTTGGGCGCAGAAATCCCGTGGATCGCGAAGTAATTCGGGATCTCGTCGAGATCGACACTGACCGCGCAAAGTCGCACGGCGACCTAAATCAGCCGGCGGTCATCTTCGCCACTTCTGCGGCGAGATCGTCGGTCTTCTTTTCGATGCCCTCTCCCACGCCGAAGCGCAAGAACGCGTCGATCTTCACGTCACCGCCAAGCGCCTTGCCGATCTCTTGGCGCAGCTTGTCGATCGTGGAGCCGGGAGTCGTCACGCTGTCTTGTCCGAGGAGTGTGACGTCCGTGAACCACTTGGCGATCTTGCCGTCGACGATCTTCGGCCAGGAAGCCTCGGGCGCTTTGAGCGTGCCCGCGACCTTCTCTTCTTTCATCTGCGCTTCGTAGATCTCTTTTTGTTTCGCGATGTCCTTCTCGGAGATCTCTTCTTTTGAAACGACTCTCGGGCTCATCGCCGCGATCTGCATCGCCGTGTTGTCGACGAACTCCAAAAACGTCTTGTCGGCGAGCGCGGCGGCGTTTGGCGCCGAGACACTCAAGAGCACGCCGAGCTTGCCGCCCATGTGAATGTACGAGTGGACGAGGCCGTTGGTCTGCGCATTGAGCACGTCCCATCGACGAATGACTGTGTTTTCGCCGGTCTTGGCGACCATCTCTTGACGATAGGTGTCGATGGTTTGCGAACCGCCTGGGTAGGGCTTGCTCGTCAGGTCTGCGCCCTTGTCGAGCGTGGCCGCGACGGAGAGGACCTTGCCCACGAAGTCACGGAAACCTTCGCCACGCGAGACGAAGTCGGTCTGGCAGTTGACCTCGATGATGGTGCCGCGTTTTCCGTCTTTTGAAACGAGCGTGCGCACTTCGCCTTCAGCGGCGATCTTGCCAGCGCTTGCCACCGCTTTGACGATGCCCTTTTTGAGGATGACCTCGATGGCTTTGTCCATGTCGCCTGCGGCTTCGTCGAGGGCGTTCTTGCAATCGCTCATGCCCGCTTGCGTGCGCTCGCGGAGCTCCTTGATCATCGCCGGAGTAATCTTGGTGGACATGTGTTTCCTCTTCTCGTTCGCTTCAATGAAAGTGACATAGCGCCGACGACACGGAGACGCACAGCGGACGAGGCTCCCGCACCGAGCCTCGACGTTTGCCTGGTGCGGGCTGCTCGCGCTGTGGACTCAGTTGGTGGCGGCTGGCGGCGGGGGCTCGCGGTTGCCGCGACGCTGCTGATAGACATCCGCTTGAGAGCCGCCTTGACCGCCGCCACCCTGGCCGCCGTCGCGACCCGCGTGTTCTTTGCGGCGTTGCGCGCCTTCGACGACTGCATCTGCGACACGCGCGGTGATGAGCTTGATGCTGCGGATCGCGTCGTCATTGCCAGGAATGACGTAGTCGATGACATCGGGATCGCAGTTGGTGTCTGTGATGGCGATGATCGGAATCGAGAGCTTCTTGGCTTCTTGGACTGCGATGAGTTCCATCGATGGGTCGAT
>JAYVXK010001083.1:0-3413 GCA_043785265.1 Myxococcales bacterium
AAAAGACGCGTGGTACCTCGCCGACGGCATTCATCCCAACACCGCGGGGTGCAAGGCCCGAGCGTCCGGCTTCGCGACAGCGCTAGCCGCAGCCTTCCCAAGCGGTCGGCCACCGTCCGCCACTTGCTACGTGCATGCGGCCCCGATGAGCTCATCATCGCCGGTTGTCGCAGAGCCACTTCGATAGAGTCCCCTCCACGGCCACAGCTAGCCACGACGGCCGTCCGCCGTCCCCGTCCGCCGTCGCCGTCCGCCGTCCCCGCTCCCGCCCCGCTCCCGTCCCCGCCCGCCCTACTGAAGCTTCTCGATCGCCGGACGGTACGACTCTCTCGCCTGGCCGATCACTGGGGCTCCGTGCGCTGGCAGCAGATGCTCGAACGGCAAATCCAAGATGCGCTTCACGTCGCTGGCCTGAGGCTTCGTCGCGCGCAGCCAACCGGGACCGATGTTGAACGGTTTGATGAAACCCATGGCCTTCATCATCATCTTCCCAGGCAAGCTGAAGTAGCTGTCGGTGGTGCCCCAATTCTGTAGAGCGTCACCCGCGATCGCGATCCCGCCGTCGCGATCGAGCAAGAGCACGCCTTCCGGGATTGTCGCGGTCTTGAACTGGAACAGCGAGGCCACAATGGGCAGACCGACGATCTTCCCATTGTGCCTTCAACTTTGCCCGTCATCACTCCGGCAAGGCGTCATCGCTCGCGGCGGCTTTCGTGTGCTTGCCGCGCTACGAACTCACTGCGCAGCCGTTGCGAGCGCGTCTTGCGCAGCTTCGTCTTCATTCGACGCTACTTTCGCCTGACGCTCTTTGCTGTGGTCCTTCGCGATGAGCACGTAAACCGAGGGGACGACGAACAACGTCAGGAGCGTGCCGATGCTCATGCCGCCGACGAGCACGATGCCGATCGAATTTCGTGCGACTGCGCCTGCTCCTGTCACGAGTGTGAGCGGAAAGTGCCCTGCCACAGTGGCGACGGTCGTCATGAGGATGGGCCGCAGGCGCGTCGTAGCCGCTTTGCGCACAGCCTCGATCTTGCTCGCGCCCCCGAGCTGTTGCTCGTTGGCAAATTGGACGATCAAGATTCCGTTCTTGCTCACCAATCCAACCAGCGTCACCAAACCGACTTGCGAGTAAATGTTGAGTGTGGTCGTCCACCCTTCTGTGGCCGCAAAATGCATCCCTGGAGGTCCGGAGAACTTCAAGAAAGTGAAGATCAGCGCGCCGAACATCGCCAGCGGCACGGACCCCGCGAGGATGACGAATGGATCTCTGAACGAGTTGAACTGCGCAGCGAGCACTAGGAAGATCAAGACGACCGCGAGACCCATCGCCGGCAGAAACTTCCCACCTTCTTGGCGCAGTTGTCGCGACTCGCCCGTGTAGTCGACGCGATAACCAGGGGGCAGAATCTTGGCGGCTGCGTCCTCGAGCACGCGCAGTCCGCCGTCGAGCCCGCGAGGAGAAAGGCCCGAGATCTTGACGGCGTTGAGCTGCTGAAACCGGTTGAGCGTGCGCGGCTCGACGCTCGATCGCATGGTGGCGATGGCGCTCAGCGGAATCACCTTGCCTGCTGGACCCGTGACGTAAATGTGGTCGAGCTGCTCTGGCGTGAGCCGCCCAGCGCGCTCGATTTGTGGAATGACTTTGTACGCGCGACCGTCGATGTCGAAACGGTTGACGAAGTTGCCGCCCAGCATGGAACCGAGGTCTGCGCCGACCCCTTGCATGCTGAGTCCCATCGAGGCGATCTTTTGCCGGTCCAGCTCGATTTCGTACTTGGCTTGATCGATGCGAACGTCCGTCAGCGGTGGGAAGGCAAATTGTCCACTCTTGATGGCCTCATCGACGATCTGTTTGGCAAAACCAACGAGCTCTTCGTGACTTGCCGTTGACGCAATCACGAATTCTACTGGGAAGGTGCCTGGGCTTGGTAAGGCGGAAGGCAAAAACACTGGCGCGCGCACACCCGCGATGCCGTTGAGTTCGCCAAAGAGTTGCTCTTGAATTGGGAAGATCGATCGCTTGCGCTCTTCCCAAGGCTTGACGAGCATGCCGCCAAAACCGCCTGTTGGGAAGGTGAGCTGGAAGCTGTGATCGTACTCGGGAAAGGCCTGAAAATGGCGCTGGATCTCTTCAGTATAGGGAGTCACCTGTTCGAGTGTGGCGTTCGCCGGTACGTCGATCGCGCCGAAGACGACGCCTTGGTCTTCGTTGGGGGCGAGCTCTTGTGGCGAGAGCATGTAGAGCGGCACAATCAACAACGACAGGACGATCCACACCCCATACACGAGGCCGCGCGCCGCCAAGGTTCCGCCGAGCATACGCGCGTACGTGCGCTTGATCGCCTCGAAGCCGCGGTCGATGAGACGCGCCAAGAAACCTTGCTCTGAGTGAGGTCGGAGCAACTTCGACGACATCATCGGAGAGAGCGTGAGCGCGACCACACCCGAGATGAACACGGCACCTGCCAGCGTGAAGGCGAACTCGCGGAAGAGTGCGCCGGTGAGGCCGCCTTGCAGACCGATCGGCGCGTAGACGGCGGCGAGTGTGATCGTCATCGCGATGATGGGACCGACGAGCTCGCGTGCGCCTGCGATCGCTGCGTCGAACGCCGTCTTGCCTTCGCGCATGTGCCGCTCGACGTTCTCGACGACGACGATCGCGTCGTCCACGACCAACCCCACGGCGAGCACCACCGCAAGGAGCGTGAGCAAGTTCAGCGTGAAGCCAAACGCCTGCATGAGGAAGACCGCGCCAATGAGCGACACGGGAATCGCAACCAGCGGAACGAGCACGGATCGAAGCGAACCCAGGAACAGGAAGATCACGATGATGACGATGAACACCGTCTCGGTGAGCGTCTTGGTGACTTCTTCGATCGCGCTATTGATGTACTTGGTGGAGTCGAATGCGACATTCGCGTTCAGTCCGGACGGCAGCTCGTGTTGGATGTTCACCATCTCGGTGCGCACCCGCGCGATCACGTCGAGAGAGTTGGCGTTGGGCAGAACCCATACCCCCATGAACGTGGCCTTTTTGCCGCTGAATCGCACCTCTTGATCGTAAGTGTCCGAGCCAAGCACCACATCGGCGACGTCCTCGAGGTGAATCAGCGTCTGGCCGTCTTGGCGCACGACGAGCTTCTTGAACTCCTCGGCCGAGTGCAGATCAGTCGACGCCGTGAGGTTCGCCTGGACGAGCGCACCTTTGGTCTGGCCTATCGCCGATAGGAAGTTGTTGGCCGCGAGCGCTTGCCGCACCTGCGCTGGGGTCACATTGAGTGCCGCCATGCGATCGGGCTTGAGCCACGCGCGAATGGCGAACGTCCTTCCACCAAGGATGTCGGCGCGCTGCACGCCCTCGAGCGCCGAAAGTCGCGGTTGCACGACGCGTATGAGGTAGTCGGTGACTT
>JAYVXK010001084.1:0-3413 GCA_043785265.1 Myxococcales bacterium
TACGCCTGTGATCACGAATGTCGTCCCGACGAACGACGCTCCACCTTTGCAGCCTCTGACCAGCGCAGCGCCACCGATCAAAACGGGTCACACGACCAACACGGTGAGTCACCCAGGCGCGCACGCCAGCGCCACGCCAAGCGCGACCACGCCACCGACTGCAACGACACCACCCACGAACACGGCTCCAGTCGTCACGTCTCACCCCACGGCGACCGCGACTGCGCACGATCTCGGACCGGGCTTCTGATAACGTCCCGCGCCCATGCGCAGCAGTGTTGGTACCGCGACGTGTGCAGTTCTTGCCGTCACCGCACTCACGAGTGCGGCGCGCGCGGACGGACCTCCTGACGCGAATGAGCTGCCTCCGGTAGCCGCGCCGACGGTCCCGAAGCCGCGCAATGTCGATCTCGGCGTGAGTGTGATGGGCGGCATCGGTGGCGGTTTCTCTTTGATGGCGGGAAGTGTCGGCGAACCCGTTGGCCCCGCTGGACGATTTGGTCTCGAAGTCGGCGCACGCTTTTACAAGCATATTTATGCGACGATCGTCGCAGACCTCACACTCTTCAGCGCATCGAAGCAGTCCGCAAAAAGCGTGTCTGCGTGGTTGCTCGGCGTGCGCGGTGGTTGGTTGACCAACCCAGAAGGATTCGGACTCTTCGCGGATCTGGGAGTTGGCTATCGCAACATCTCGATCGCAGACGTCACGGGCACGTCCCGCGTGATCACGGGCGCAGACTTTCTTCTGGGCACTGGTCTGCACTTCAAACTTGGCGACAACGTGCGGCTGTTTCTGCCGCGCATCGATTTCGCCGCGGGACCAGCTGGCGGCGAGGCTCACTACCTCTTCACGCTCGGTCTCGTGGCGATGTTCAACTACGACGTAGGCCGCAGACCCAAGCACGAAGACTGACGCAAGCGGTCGACGGAATTTCGGTTCCATGGCCATGAGATCACTGCGTTCTGCCACCACGTGCCTGGTAACTCGAGTGACCAGTTGCGGGTTTGAAATGCTTATGGGAGCATGCAATTAGGGCGGAATTATCGCCTGACACTGGAATCACAAGGAGGCCGCAAATGTCCCTGATCCAACGTTTCGCTTCACCTGCAATCCTCGTCATGGTGGTGGGAGCGGGTGCATTTGGTCTCACGTTCTGTGGAAGTGATCAGGGAGACGGACCCAATATTTTTCCGGGTGGCGATGGCAGCAGCGACGTGGACCTCTTCACCAAAGGGGACGGTAGCCCTGAAGGCGGCAAGCATTCCAACTACGGGTGCCCGAACTGCCCAGGCTTCCCTCCTCTCCCCGCTCCGGCTTGCGATCCTAGCGTGCTCGGCCCTGCGACGATCGCGTACCCACTCGATGGGATGCTGTTGCCGCCCAACATGAATGTGCTCGAGGTGCAGTTCGTTCCGCCGGCCAAGGCAACATTGTTCGAGGTCGACTTCGAAAACAGCATCACGGACGTTCGCGTCGAGACGTTGTGCAATCCGGTTGCCGACGTGCGAGGTGGCACGAGCAAAGGCTGCGGCGTGACACTCCCGCAAAACGCGTGGAACGACATCGCCAACACCAATCGCGAAGGCGATCCCGTGAAGGTGACCGTGCGCGCCACGATCGACGAAACATGCGTCAGCACGTCCACTGCCAAGATCGAACTGAGCTACGCAAAAGAAGATCTCGCGGGTGGCATCTACTACTGGCAGTCGGCGGTATATGGCGGCATCGGCGGCAAGACGGGCGGCATTTATAGCCACGACTTCGGCACGTTCGATCCCACGCCCACGCCCTTTTATACGTCGGGCGCGAGCGGCACTTGTGTCGGCTGCCACAATGTTTCGCGAGACGGCGTGCGCATGTCGCTCACCATCGACGATCCTGACGGTGACGACGAATTCGGTGATGCACACCCGCTCGTGATCGATGTCGCGACCCGCACGGTCGTCGGCGGAAACACGCTGTCGCCAGGCTTCCAAACGTTCACTCACGACCACACCAAGATGATCGCGAGCACCTACAAGACGAACGCCAATCAGGCTTTCGCGGTGTTTGATGGCAATGGGAAGGTGCTGCTCAACACGGCCATGCTCCCCACCAACATGGCGGGCACGCAACCTGACCTGTCGCGCGACGACAAGTCTCTCGTCTTTGTCGTGCCGCAGCCGGGGACGATCTCGACGAAAGGCGATCACCACTTTTTTGGCGGGTCAATCTACAGCACCAGCTTCG
This sequence comes from Myxococcales bacterium, assembly GCA_043785265.1. Classification (GTDB taxonomy): domain Bacteria; phylum Myxococcota_A; class Polyangia; order Polyangiales; family Polyangiaceae; genus JANYHY01. Next base: position 2,231 of record JAYVXK010001084.1, read on the forward strand.
ACACCGGCACCAATGGCATTGGCATCCCGACCTTGCTGTTGCCCGCTGGTTCGCGGAGTTACTATTACCCGTCGTTTTCGCCCAACAATACGTTCATCGTACTCAACGACGCGCCGCAACCGGGCAACGCGGCCACGACCAACAACGATGCGTTCTACAACCGCAGCGCACGCGTCAAACTCATTCACAATCCGCCGGGCTCGAACCCCGTCGCGATCGATCTCGCGGCGCTCAACTCGACCGGCGACCTGAGCAACTCGTGGCCTCGCTGGAGCCCGTTCGTGCAAAGCTACAAAGGACACAAGTTGCTGTGGGTCACCTTCTCGTCGAATCGAGACTACGGCTTGCACTTGGGCAATCAAGGCTTCGACAATTGCTACCCGCCCGCAGGACCCCTCTACGATCAGCCGCAGCCCCTGTCGAAACAGAACACCTCGTACGTCAACTGCGCGCAGCCGCAGATTTGGATGGCCGCCATCAACGTCGACGAGAGCACCACGCTCGATTCGACCGACCGTTCCTACCCGGCATTCTGGCTGCCATTCCAAGACGTCAACAGCCACAACCACTCGGCGCAATGGGTCGAGAAGGTCCAGAGCAATCCTCCCAGTGGAGACGCAGGCGCGGATGGCGGCAGCTGCGTGCAATTGGGCGGGACGTGCAACAGCAGCGCGTTCTGTTGCAACACACTCTTCTGTTGCAACGGTGTGTGTGGAGACGGTTCGGGATGCATCCCATTCTGAGCTAGCCAGGCGACCCTCAGGAAGTGGGCAAATTTCCGGGCGATTTGTCATCGCTCGGGACACTCACGGACAACGAATTACAAGTCGATGACATTCGCACTGAGGGCGGATGCTTATCTCCTTGTTCATGCAGACGGTCCTTTGTGTGGCCTATTTCGCCGTTCTCCTTCTTCTCGCCAGCTACGGCCTTCATCGCTCGCACCTCGTGTACACGTGCCTGCGATATCGCAAGAAGCTCGAAGGCGTGAAGAAGGGGGCCGCTCCGTTGCCTGCCAATGCGACCGCCGAGCAGACTCCCTATGTGACGGTGCAGCTGCCGTTCTTCAACGAGGCGACTGTCGCCGTGCGCTTGGTCGACCACATCGCCAAGCTCGATTACCCGCACGACAAGCTCGAGATTCAAGTTCTCGACGACTCGATCGACGAGACCGGCTCGCTCG
>JAYVXK010001085.1:0-3412 GCA_043785265.1 Myxococcales bacterium
TCGTCGAGTGCGGGGGTCTCCAAAAAATCTCCGACGCGAAGGTCCACGCGATGCAGATGATCGGCCTCGACGAGCGTGTGCGTGATCGGCCACGGCGAGGGCTCCGCATCCGCGATCACGACGACTGCCGACGCAGTGGCTGCAGTGACCACGGGCGGTGGTAGCGGATCGGTCTGCGCGGTTTGTTCGATGGGCGCCACGTCTGGGCTGTGACACGCGATCATCCAGGTGAATAAGAGAGCGTGACCAACGTCGAGGCGCATGGTCAGCGAGTACCTACAAATCGCGCATGATTCAAGCGTCAACTGCAGGGTCCAAAACGTCCGTCAACCGGCGTTCTCTCGCGCGAGGTTGGCAGACCGCTTGCTGATGGAGAGAGCATGCGCATCTTGCCTCTCGCCTTCGCAGCGACGCTCGCACTCATCGCCACCAACGCCAGTGCCGATCAACCCACGTGGCCATTGCAGTTTCCGCAAGTTTCGGTTCCCAACTTGCCGCCGATCGATCTCAATGCGTTCGCGAAGGCCATGCAGTCGTGTCCACCGGTAGAGGTCGCGCCAGGTCTTTTCGTCCCGATCCCGTGCGCGGCCGCGCTGCCCAAAGTGCCAGACGACGCACCGACCATCGAGCTGCCTACGTTTGCGTTCACACCTGTCGGTGTCGATCTGCGCGCTCAGAACCTCGACGGGCCGGTCAAAGATCAAAAGCAGACTGGTGTGTGCTTCGCGTTCGCGCTTACATCGGTCCTCGAGAGTTCGTTGCGTCGACAGGGCCGCGCAGATGTTCTCTCGCCGTTGCACATCGTCGCCGCAGACGCGTGGGACGATCTGTGGACGGGCAAACCCAAAGAGGCGATCGCCCAGGAAATCAGCTGGCCTTACGATCCCATCAAGGCGTGCAAGCTGCTGACGGATCACGACTCGTGCGAGCAATCGTACGGTGTGTCGGTCAACTCGTGGCAGAGCGATCCGATCATTTCTGCAGAGCGCGCGCGCGTGCGTGGACAGGGTGTCGTGTGGACGGGACGCGCTCAGGTTCTCAAGAATCGTCCGGTCGATCAGATGGTCACTGCGCTCGCCAGCGGTCGCGAGGTTTATGTGAGCATCGGCATCGACAGCACCGCATGGGGTTGGCGTGGCGTGCAGGCTGGCGTGTTGCCCGAATACGATCGCGCCGACCGTGGAGGTCACGCTGTTGCCGTCGTTGGGTATCGATCGACAGGCGCGGCCGGTTCGAGACAGTTTCTCATTCACAACAGTTGGGGTCAGCAATGGGGTGACCATGGGTATGCATGGATCAGCGAATCGGGTCTGCGTGCGCACTTGATGTCTGCCTATCTGGTCGACGCACTTCCTGTCGGCGCGCAACCGATGCCTCAACCCGTGGTGACTCCGACGCCCGTGGTGACGCCAACGCCCATGGTCGCGTCTCCTGCGTGCGCGGCTGGAACTGGCTTTGATCTGGGGTCGGGACGCTGCGAGAAGTTGTGCCCCTCTGGTCTGATTCCGTTCGGAGGGCGTTGTTGGCTGGGGTGATCGGCGGGTAGAGTCGCGCGCGTGGCGAAGCAATCTGCAGGACTGTTGCTCTACGCCAGAGCCAAAGACATGTTGCAGTTGCTCGTGGTGCATCCGTCGGGTCCGTACAATCGCGCGGCGCCTTACTCACTTCCAAAGGGCGAACCCAACGAGGGCGAAGCGCTCGAAGACGCAGCGCGGAGAGAGACGCGCGAAGAAGTGGGAGTGATCATCACGGGCGAGATCGTGTCGCTCGGACATGTCGACTACACCAAGAGTCGCAAACGCGTATTTGCCTGGACCGCACCGCTACCTGCCGACGCGAAGCCCCATTGCGCGTCGTGGGAAATCGATCGCGCCGAACTCGTGAGCGCAGGTCGTGCGCGCGAGTTGCTGCACCAAGACCAGCGCGTGTTCGTCGATCGCCTCTTGGAGTTGCTCTCATGAGTCTCTGGTCCGAGCATGTCGTTCCGTTCCTCGTGGAGAAGGCATGCAAGAGCCCAGAGATCAAAGAAGAGCGCCAGCGTTGGGTGCCGCGCGCGCACGGTCGCGTTCTCGAGATCGGCGTCGGATCAGGCTTGAATCTAGCGTTTTATGACGCGAGCCAAGTAGACAGTGTCGTAGGTATCGATCCCTCGCGCAAACTGCTCGAGCGCGCGAAGCCTCGCGCCGACCATGCGCCGGTCAAAGTGGAACTCACACGATGCGCGGCCGAGAAACTTCCTTTCGCCGAGGCGTCGTTCGACAGCGCGGTCGTCACCTATTCGCTTTGCAGTGTGGACGATCCCGCGCGAGCGCTCGCAGAAGTTCGTCGTGTGCTCCGTCCGAACGCCGAACTGTTCTTCGTCGAACATGGCCTCGCGCGAGACGAGTCTGCGCGAGCGTGGCAGAGACGCCTGACGCCTGTCTGGAGCGCGGTTGGTGGAGGCTGTCGGTTGAATCGAGACGTGTTCACCGAGCTTCGAGACGCAGGGTTTGCTCTCGAACAGTCGCATGCAGACTACAGCGAAGGCCCGCGCTGGCTGTCGTTCACCTACGAGGGAATCGCGCGAAACGCCTGATTTCAGCGTTGCGCTGCTTCTGTCGCGAGGTGCTGCAACTCGTGATTCATCAAGCTCACAGCGGCCTCGAGCTCGTCGAGCATGGCAGTGCGATGCTCCAGCGCGTCCGCGTCGTAGCGGCCGCCGCTGCCGATCAGCAAGCTCAGTCTGTCGTGATCGCCGAACCGGCCCGCGCCTTGCCAACCAGTGAGCAGCCAATCACGAAAAGCTTTCTGCCCTGTGGGGGTGAACTGCGGTCGCGTGAGGTACGTCCACACCGACTGCGGAAAGTCAGGATGCGCCCGACCGTTCCACAGCTCGCCGATGACATTGCGCTCGTGAGCGAACTGGATGGTGCGATGAACACCAAGCGTCGCCAAGCCAAGCCCGCCACCAACGCCACCGCCGCCGATGCCGACGATTGCGCCCGGCACTGGATCCTTGTCGACGATACCGAGGACACCTGCAGTGACTGCAGCGACCGCAGTCACGATCAGCGAGTCAGTCGTGATGTTGCGGATCTGCTGCGCTTCAGCGGTGCGCAGCCCTGTGGCCACTTGGGTCGCGCGCTCCTGCTCGCACTCGAGTTCTGCGCTCGTACTCGCGAGATCAAGCGTGGCCATTTGAATCGCGTCTACCAACTGCGCGCGATGATCGATGATGTCCTCGTCCGCCTCTTTCACAGTCTCGGCGTGTGCGAGTCGTTCGAGCAACGCCAGTGCTCCGATCGCGCGCGCAGTGTCGTTCGCGCGTGGAGAAAAGCCGCGACGTGTCGCCTCAGGAGCCGGCGCTTCGTCTGCATCCGCGGGCGGATCGATGTCCGCGAGCGCGTGCGGCGAAGCACAATAGCTGCCGACC
>JAYVXK010001086.1:0-3410 GCA_043785265.1 Myxococcales bacterium
CGGGAACCGGCGCAGTATGACCAGCACCAAACAAGAAGTCGAAGTCGCCTACGACGTGTCGAACGAATTCTTCCGCCTCTGGTTGGACGAGCGCATGCACTACACGTGCGCCGTGTACGAGAAGGACACGGACACTCTCGAGCAAGCACAAGAAAACAAGAGCAAGGTCCTCTACGACTACGCCGAGCTGACGCCGAACAAAACGGTGCTCGACATCGGCTGCGGATGGGGGGCCAATCTCGAGTATCTGGTGCGTCGTGGCGTGAAAGAAGCGCACGGCATCACGCTGAGCTCCGCGCAATTCGAAGAGATCAACGCGCGCAAGATTCCCAACATGCGCGCCTGGTGCACTGACTACAAAGACTACGCGCCCGCACAAAAGTACGACGCGCTCGTGTCGATCGAAATGATCGACCACCTCTGTTCTCCTGCGCAAGCAGCCAAAGGCGAGGCCGTCGACATCTATCGCAAGTACTTCAATCGCGTCGCGGAATGGGTCAAACCCGGTGGGCTATTTGCCTTCCAAGCGATCTTGCGAAACCGCGTACCGCGCACCAAAAATGACATCGCGGATCTCAAGTTCACAGCGGACGTGATCTTCCCCGGTGGTCTCAATCCGCGCCTCGAAGAACTCGTGATGGCCGTCAATCCGTCTTGGGAAATTGTCGAACTGCAGACGCGTCGCACGCACTACGGCAAGACGACGGCGGAGTGGTTGCGCCGCATGCGCACGCACGAAAAAGACATTCGCAAGACCTACGGCGACAAGACCTTCGATGAGTACGATCGGTACCTGTCGACCTGCGTGCGCGCGTTCAAGAACCACTGGTCGAGCGACGTGCAAATGAAGCTGCGGCACATCGTCATCGATCCCTGACGCCGATTGGTCGGACTAGAGTGAGCTTCGCGCGCCGGGTGGGTGCGGTGATCCTCGCGTGGGTCGCGCTGCTCATCGCCGAGCATGCGGTGGTCTCGATCGCGTATCGCGCCTATTTTTCGGGCGCTTGGGAGCTCTGGCCCGCACGCACATGCGCCATGCCGATCACTCTGGGCGTGCTCCTGCTCGTGGCACCGCTCGTCGTATTCTTGCGCGATCTCTCCGCCAACCGAAACGCACTCTTTGCAGTGGGTGCGATTTTCGGCGGCACGCTGGGTTACGGCGTCACGTTTGGCAGACACTTCGCCTCGTGGGGTGTCCGCGCGCCGGTCATGATCGTGATCGCGGGCGCAAGTGCGGTCGGTCTCGCGATGCTGTTGCCCCGACTGCTCGGCAAGCGCGCATGGTGGCTCGTCCCGATCGCGATGGCGGCGTGGATGGGGGACATGTGGCTGCTGCCGCGTTTGTATCCCGCGTTTCATTTTGGGGTCTTCGCGATTGCGCTCGTGGCGTCTGGGATGTTCGCGATCGAGCGTGAGAAGTCTTGGGGACGAGCGCCGTGGTTTGGTTTGGCGTTGGCGATTGCCTGTCTTGGCTGGACACCGTTCGCGGCGCCACGACTCACGGGATACGCTAATTTGCGGATGATCCTGACTGCTCACGCGCCGATCGTGAGTCGCGGATTGCGCATCGCCGCTTGGCTGTCGCCGCCGCTCGAAGAAGAAGGAGCCGAGCCTCTCGACCTCGCTGCAGTCCCTCGAGCGCTCGACTGGAGCGGTCACGACGTTCTCTTGATTTCGATCGATGCGCTGCGCGCCGATCATGTCGGGGCATACGGTTACCCCCGCGCGACGACCCCGCACATCGACGCGCTCGCAAAGGAAGGCACGCTCTTCGAAGACGCCTACTGTCCGACGCCCCACACCTCGTATTCGGTCACGTCGATGATGACCGGCAAGTACATGCGCCCGCTGCTCGCGCTCGGTCTTGGTCAAGACTCGGAGACGTGGGCGGGGCAGCTTCGGCGTTATGACTACAAGACTGCGGCATTTTATCCGCCCGCAGTTTTTTTCATCGACACCGATCGCTTCGAGCGTTTCAAGAGAGACGGTCTCGACTTCGAGTATCGCAAAGAAGAGTTCGCTGACCCCAAATTGCGCGCAAAACAGCTGACCGAATACTTGCAGAATACAGACAAAGACCGCCCGCAGTTCTTGTGGTTGCACTTCTTCGAGCCACACGAGCCGTACGTTCAACATCCCGAGCATGTGTTTGGCGAGGCCGAGATCGACGCGTACGACAGTGAGATCGCCACGGCGGATGATGGCGTCGGCGAGGTGGTGTCGCTGGTGCGCGCGCGCCGACCGGGCACGGTTGTCATCGTCACCGCAGATCACGGCGAAGAGTTCGGAGATCACGGCGGGCGCTACCATGGCACCACCGTCTACGAGGAGCAGGTGCGCGTGCCGTTGGTGATTGTCGGTCCTGGTGTTGCGGCTCTGGCACGAGTGAGCGCGCCCGTTCAAACCATCGATTTGTTGCCAACGACTCTCTCCGCGCTTGGAATTCCTCGTCCCGCGCGTGTGCGTGGTCGTGACTTGGGACCGCTGCTCGCGCATTCGAATGCTCAATCCGAGACCGATCACGGCCTCGCGTTTGCGGAGACGGACGACTTCGAACTCTATGCAAAAGACTCCGATCGGCTCGTGTGTGACAAGCGAGCCGGAGCGTGCGCTCTCTACAACGTGAGCGTCGATCGCGCGGAGATGCACGACACCTCACGGTCCTATCCCGAACGCGCCAAGTCACTGCGCGGTGAGCTCGTGGCGGTAGCGCACGCGCACGGAAAGTTCGAAGGGCAGGGTGGCAGTGAGCTACCCGAAGCGCTGCGACTCGGCATGCAAGGCGACGTGAGCGCGGCTCCAGAGGTCGCGACCTTGCTCGACGACGCGAACGTCGAAATCAGGCGAAAAGCAGCCGCCGTTCTGTTTGCGTTGCATGGCAAAGGTGTGGTGCCAGAACTTGCGCGCGCGCTCTCGCGAGACGAAGACGCAGAGGTGCGACGTTGGGTTGCGCTTGCTCTGGTACGAGCAGGAGAGGTGCCTTCGCTGCAGGCTGAGGGGCAGCTTCGTTCGTCGGACTTCGAGGAGCGAAAATTCGCGGCTCTCGCGTACGCGGAGCGTGGTGACAAACGCGCGAGTGCCGATCTTGTCGCGTGGTGGGCGAGGATCGCGCAGCATCGGGAGGGGACCGCTCTTGTCGAACTCACCGTGGCGCGAGAGATCATTTTCTCGCTGGGCAAACTCCGAGCGCGCGCTGCCGTACCAGACCTGTTGCTCACTCTTCGCGAAGACGGCGGAAACGCGCTTCGTTTGAGACCGTTGGTCGCAGATTGTCTCGGCGAAATCGGCGATGGGTCGGCGGTCGAAGGTCTTCTGGCGACACTCGAACACGAGCCACAGGCGTCGACTCGCCTCCACGAAGCTCGCGCACTGGCAGCGCTCGGTGCGAAGCACACGCTCGTGCAAGCGCT
>JAYVXK010001087.1:0-3410 GCA_043785265.1 Myxococcales bacterium
GGAGTCAGCGCGGCGAGCACCAATAAGATCGCACACGCGAGCACGAGTTTGGAATGCAACGGACTGCTCTCGCTCTCGGGTTGGCCACGCTCCACCGAAACCGGGCCCGCGTGTCCCTTGTCCAGCGGATTGGCAAACGCGACGAGCAACCAAGGCGTTGCTTGAAAGAGCCCGAGCGCATAGCTCATGTCGAGAAGGAGAAACGTCCCCAATGCGGTCGCTCCAAGCACCAACAAGACCGCACGTCGGACGCCCAACATCAGGCCAACGAGCGGCACGGCAAACACGACGACGACAAACAGTTTGTCGAGCACACCCTGACCACCTGCGAGCTCGAGTGACAAGCGGAAGGCGAAACCGGCTGGATTGATCAAGTCGTGCATCTTGGCTGGGTGCAGCAGGTCCAGAGGCCCCATCATGTGAGGACCACGCAGCGATCCGTAGATGACGAGGTTGGTGCACGCCCACAGAAGAACTGCGCTGAGAAATCCACGCGCATAGCCACCGATCCAATGGGCCCGGCGAGGCAAGAGTCCGACGGCAAAAAGCACGCATCCCAGAAGAAGCAACGTCTCGTGGACGAATGCGCCCCCGCCCATGGCCAGCCCAGCGAGCACCGCGGCGGCATTCGACTTGCGCACCTCGGCTCGCACCAACAACCAGACACCGCACGCCGCGATCGCCATTTGGAGCGAGTGATCCCAAAAGTTCGAGGCGTAGAGCACGAGCGGAGTGGCGAGAACGATGCCTACTGCCATCCATGCGCCGCCACGCAACCTCCACTCGCGCGCAGCGAAGTACGTGAAGAGCACAGTCAGCAGTCCACCCAAGATTGGCAACAAGACCAAACCGGGTGGGCCGAGCGCGAAATACATCGCGCCGCTGGCGACTGGAAACAGTGGTGGGTAAACGGTGCAAGTCCCCTTGTTGGGAAGGTGCACCAAGTAACCCGAGAGCGGGTCGGTCATCACCGCGTCTCCGTCGTGCTCGATGGGGTCGAGGAACACTGGATTGCCGTGTTCTTGCCAGCTACGAATCATCGCGAATCGGGCGCCCGCATCAGGTCCCATGAACCCGGTGAACCTAAAAACGTTCACTGCAAGCAACGCGCTTGCAAGGACCAACATCCCAAGCGCGATCGCTACAATTCCGTGGGATCGCCAATATTTGGAGAGAAACGAGCCGCCCACGCGCTCCAGTCTCCGACTTAAGGGTTCTTTACGCAAGCGAGGTGAACCAAAAAATGTTCACTGTCGCGCGAGCACTATTTTCCCTTGCGCTGAAGCTGTTGACGCGCGGCGGTGGCCACGGCGCCTGTCACGTTCTTGCTCTTCGAGACGGCCTTGAGATCACTCTCGCGCAAATGCGGGATCAGCTTCGCCACGAAGTTGAATGGCGTGCGCGGGTTTTGGATCAAATTGAATTTGATTTGATACGAGCGTGTCCACTCGCGACTTCGCGCGATGTTGGCAAGCACGTCGTCGCTCACGCTGCGGCTCGCGCTGATGCGCACGACCTCGTTTTCCTGGATCATTGGACTCTTCACGGCCGCCGCTGCTACGAGTCTGTTGCTGTCGCGCACCAGGATCATGCGCTCGGACGGTGTACCCAGCATGGCGCGTCGGATCTTCTGCGAGACGCTCATTTCGTGGAGTTTGGCTTCCACTGGCTTGAGCTTGGTGACCAAGATTTCTTCGCCGGTGTCTTCGTCGACAACGTGCGTGTTCTCCTTTTCGAGGTCGATGGCCAACTCTCGCGCGACTTGGTCGGTCTCGATGAAGAGGTTGTCGTCGTAGGAGAGTTCGGGCGTCGGCTCGGCGATCAGTTGTCCTGCGATCGCTGCTGCGGCCTCTTTGAACGCGGGGATTCCCGGCAATTCCTTTCCGTTGCGCACGGCGAGTTCGAGGATGCGGTCGGCAGTCGACATGCGCGTCGCGCGATTCATGTAGAGCCGCTCGATGATGGTCGTGTCGGCGAGCAATCGTTCTTCGTTGGTCGCGATGAGTTCGGCAACTGCTTCGTTCGCGAGGCCTGCCGCTTCGGCGACGGCACTCGTCGGGACGTGCGGCAGCGCGAGAATGCGTTCCATCACCGCAGCGTTGTGCGCGTACATGGGTGCCAGCAGCGCGAGCACTCCCGCAGGTACATCCAACACGAGCGCGCCCGCGACCAGCGGACCTGGCAGCGCCTTGAGTGTGGCGCGCGCGATCTCGGCGACCGGATCGCCCTCCATCTCGGAGAGCAACGCAACGACCGTCAGAGCCTCATGAGGCTTGAGTCCAGGTGCCACTCCGCGCGCCGCCATTTGGCGCATTGGCGGTGGTCCCTTGGGATCCAACATGCGCACAGCGCCTTGCGGCAAACTCGTTGCGTCAACCGGCGGGTGCATTTTTGGCCTCTTTTTCCCTAGAAATGGCCGCTACCCAATGCATATCGATAACACAAGATTGCATACTGGTAGCGAAGTCGTCCAAGGAGAATTATCCTCGTGGTGCGCTCGTCCAATTGAGTGTTGGGCTGACGAGTGCCGGAGGGTCATCGAATGGGTGTTTTCGATTTCGTGAAGCAAGGCGTGCAGGAAATGATGATCGCTCGCCCCGATCACCTCAAAAACCTGATCGTCTACAAGCACCCGGATCAAAACGTCCCGATGTACTCGCAGCTCACCGTCGACAGTGACGAGTGCGCCGTGTTCTTCAAGGACGGTCGCGTGGTGGGCGTGCTGCCTCCTGGGAGGCACACTCTGCAGACACAGAACATCCCGTTTCTGAACTCGATCATCACGAGTTACACGGGTGGGCAGGTCTTCATCTCGGAGATCTTCTTCGTCAAAACTTCGCCGATCTTCAGCGTGCCTTTCGGCGGCCCCATCGGCGACATGCTCGATCCGCTCACTGGAGAGCAAGTCACTCCGCGCATCTTCGGAGAGTTCTCGGTCGTCGTCACCGATCCGGTTCGCTTCATCGTCGGTTACGCCGGCCAAGCCGCCGCGCGTGACAACGATGCGGTGCTTGGTTGGGTCAAGGGCCTCTTCCTCAACGGCGTTCGGACCACACTCGGCGAGCTCTGCGAAGTCGAAGGCAAGAGCGTGCTTCAGTCAATGAGCTTGCGGCAAAAGCTCGCGGCGCAGTTCATCGCCAAGTGTCCAGACCTCAACGACATCGGCGTCAAAATCCTCCAAATGGGGGACTATCAGATCAACTTCAGCGACGAAGATCGCCTTCGGTTGCAAGCTGCCAATGCAGAGATCGCCAAGGCGCAGCGCGAAGTGCGCATCAAGCAAATCGGCGTGGGCGGCGCAGAAGCAGAGGCCAAAGCCAAGCAGTTCGAGCTCGATCAGAAGTATCAGCAGGACGCGCGCTACGTGCAAAACCTCGCGGGCAACTATCAAAACTTTGCCTCGGGTCAGG
>JAYVXK010001088.1:0-3408 GCA_043785265.1 Myxococcales bacterium
CTGCTTGGACGACCTCGCACCGCCGCAGGGTTGCGAGGCCGACTATGTGGTGCGGCCCGAGCAGGGCAACAGCGCGTTCTGCGCGTTTGTGGCAGAAGCTGTCCCCCAGCTGCGCGCGCTCGGTTTTCTTGTCGACGTCGACGACGCGTTTCCGTTTCACGTCGTCGCGCACGATCCCACGTGGGTGGCGAATGTGGCGCCACAAACCGGGCGATCCAACTGGTTTTGCCTCGAGCTGGGCGTGGAGATCAACGGCAGGATTGTCGACCTCTTGCCCATGATCATGGATCTGCTCGACGACGCAACCGAGTCAGATGACTTGTCGGCCATCGAACGTCGCGCTCAAGCCTTCGCCCTCAAACTCACAGACACCGAGCACGTGACGATTCCCCCTGCACGGCTACGAGCGTTGTTGCGCGTGGTGGTGGAGCTCTATCAAGGTGTGCGCGACAAGTCGGGCCGCGTGGCGTTTCCAGCCGTCCGAGCGCCCGCACTGGCAGCGCTCGAGGAGACATTCAACTCGCAAGGCGCCAAAATCACGTGGAAGGACCCCAGCGGCCTCGTCACGCGCGGAAAAGCGCTCAGAACGCCTCCGGTACTTGCGGCCGCGCCAACAGGCTTGCGTGCCGAGCTGCGGCCTTATCAGCGCGAAGGCATCGGCTTCTTGCAGCATCTCACCCAGGAAGGCGTTGGTGGAATGCTCGCCGACGACATGGGTCTCGGAAAGACCCTGCAGGCGATCGCCTTCTTGTTGGCTGAAAAAGAGTCGGGGCGTGCAGAGCGACCGTCTCTGGTGGTCTGCCCCACGAGCCTCGCATTCAACTGGGTTCGAGAGATTGCCAAGTTCGCTCCTCAACTGCGGGCGCTCGTGCTGCACGGTCCCAAACGCAAGGCGCTCTACGCTGAGATTGCCGACGCAGACATCGTCATCACGACTTACCCGATCTTGATTCGTGACGAACAGCAACTCGCGCAAGAAAAGTTTCATGCGCTGGTGCTCGACGAAGCTCAGGCCATCAAAAACACGCGCACGCAGTCTTTCCAGGCGATCGGTTCGATCCAGGCCAAGCACCGAATTTGTCTGACCGGTACGCCTGTCGAAAATCACCTTGGCGAGTTGTGGGCGCTGATGCGATTTCTCAATCCTGACTTGTTGGGTGACGAACTTGCGTTTCGTCGTCTGTATCGCCAACCGATCGAACAAGGCCGTGACGAAGACCGGCTCGTCGCGCTGCGCGAACAGGTGTCGCCGTACATTTTGCGGCGCACGAAACGCGAGGTGGCCAAAGATCTGCCACCAAAAACCGAGTTGCTGAAGCCCGTCGAATTGCGCGGGAAACAGCGCGATTTGTACGAGCATATTCGTGTAGCCGCTCATGCGGATGTTCGCAAAGTGATTCGAACCAAGGGTCTCGCGGCTTCGACGATCACCATCTTGGACGCGTTGATGAAGCTCCGGCAGGTGTGCTGCGATCCACGACTCGTCTCGATGGACGCTGCGCGCAAAGTCAAAGGGAGCGCGAAGACCGACACCTTCTTCGAGATGATGGGAGCGTTGCTGCCGGCTGGGCATCGCGTGCTCGTGTTCTCTCAGTTCACCAGCATGCTTGCGCTTTTGGCACAGGGACTGCGCGATCGCGGACTCGACTACCTGGTGCTGACTGGGCAAACACGTGATCGCCCGAAGGTCGTCGACGCATTCGAGGCGGGACTCGCCAATGTGTTTTTGATCAGCCTGAAGGCGGGCGGCACGGGGTTGAACCTCGTCTCCGCGGACACGGTGATTCATTTCGATCCGTGGTGGAACCCCGCTGCCCAGTCACAAGCCACGGATCGGGCGTATCGAATCGGGCAGAAAAAGCCGGTGTTCGTTCACTCGTTGTATGCGGCTGGGAGTGTCGAGGAGCGCGTGATGGCACTGCAGCAGCGGAAGCGGTGGTTGTCGTCGACATTGCTTGGAGATGAGCGCCAAGAGGGCGGGCTCACGGAGATGGAAGTCGAGCATTTGTTTTCTCCTTTGGAACAATGACCGGCAGAGCGTTGCGGTTGGCGGGTCGAGTCGTCGTCCGAGTCCCCGCTCCCAGTCCCCGTTCCCGTCCCCGTCCCCGCTCCCGTCCCAGTCCCCGCTCCCGTCCCAGTCTTCCACCCAGTCTTCGGCCCAGCCTTCCGGCCCAGCCTTCCGCCCCAGCTTCGGCCCAGCCTATTGGTCCAATGTGGCAGAGTCCCGAGTATGTGATCGCGAATGCACGGAGGGGGACGGTGCTAGCTTCCCCAGGGATCACCGCGATCGCGTAAGCGTGCGATCACATTTTGGATCGTGAACTGAGGCTGCGCGTCGGTGAGTTCGTCCCACATGAGAGGCGCTGCCACGGGTGCGTTTGCGCGGGCGCGAAGTGAGTACGGGGCGATGAAGGTCGTGCCGCGATGATTGCGGGAGAAGTCGAGGAGGATCTTTCCCTTCCGCACTGCCTTCGAGATGTTCGTCACATACCGCTCGGGTGCGTCCTTCACCATCGCTTCGCCGAGCGCGCGTCCCATGTCGCGAGCCTCGTCCCAAGTCATCGCTCGCGCCGGGACGCAACACACGTGCAGCCCTTTGCCACCGGTCGTCTTCACCATCGGCTGCTGTCCGAGCGCTACGAGTCGGTCGCGAACGATGTGCGCGGTCGCTACCACTTCCGTCCACGCTACCTCGGTGTCGGGATCGAGATCGAACACCAGAAGGTCCGGTCGATCGATCGCATCGAGCCGCGCACCCCAGGTGTGGATTTCGAGGACACACATTTGCGCGAGAGCGACGAGTGTCTGCGTGTCGGGGACGACGAGCACGTCGTCGTCTTCCAACTTGACCACGCCGACGCCGGGCGCCAATCCGCCCGCTGCGTGCTTCTGAAAGAAACCGCCCTTGTTCCAGCCGTTTTGACAGCGCACGAAGGTGGTCGGTCTGCGCGCGAGGTGCGGCAACATCCATGTGCTCACCGCTTCGTAATATTCGGCGACCTGCTTCTTGGTCACGCCGATCTCGGGATAGAGCAGCTTGTCCGGATTCGTGAGGCGCGCCCCCGCAACACGTCCTGACGGAGGTGACTCGCGCTCGCGCTTCCGTGCCGCCACGCGAACATCCTACTCGGACCCTATCGTCTCGAAAACAAAGAGTCCGTCCCCCGTCGCCGTGCCCGCACCCGTCCCCGTCCCCGCTCCCGCTCCCGCACCCGTCCCCGCACTCGCACCCCGTCCCCGTCTCCGTTCGGGGCGCGGGGGAACTCTGTCTTTGCTATCGTGTCCTGTGCTCGATGCGGATCGCACTCCTCTACCCGCCCCCATGGAAGGTCGCCGCCAAGGGCGAGCCTCCCTTCCCGCTCGGCGAAGGTGCGCCGACGGGATATCGCGAGTGCGATCTCGACGCAG
>JAYVXK010001089.1:0-3408 GCA_043785265.1 Myxococcales bacterium
GTCGCCGTTTGGTGGGAAGATCCGGCGCGAGTCGGAGAGTCGTCACGCGAGGCTCGCGCCGAACCTCGGTGATGAGCACGACATCTCGTAGCGAATCCGGCTGAGCCTCTGAACCGATCATCGCGGCTTCGAGACTCGTCCGAAACGCCGCGGCGTCAGCGGGGCGCTCATAAGCGCGCTTCGAGAGAGCGCGTGAGAGGACCTGCCACACCTTCGGCGGGATGTTCGGATGCGGATCGACTGTGGCTTCGAGCACTGCGCTGATGCGCGCCGACGCGGTCGGCACACGAAACGGGTGCTCTCCCGTCATGGCCTCGTAGAGCACGATCGCCAGCGAAAATAGGTCGCTCTTGCCGTCGAGATCAGGAGCGTCGCGAATTTGTTCTGGCGACATGTACTCGGGTGTCCCGAGCGCCTGACCATCGAGTGTGTGCACCGAAGTCTCGGCAGGACGCGCGATGCCGAAGTCGAGCAGCTTGGGTTCGACATGCCCCTCGCCGTCGATCGCGAGAAACAAATTGGCAGGTTTGAGATCGCGATGAACCACCCCATGCTCGTGCGCGTGACTCAACGCGGAGAGGATCGGCAACGCAACTGCCATCGCGGCGGACGGCTCCAGCGGTCCGCGCGCGATGCATGACTCGAGCGTCTCTCCGTGGAGTCTCTCCATGACGAGCGCGAGGCAGCCGTCCTCCTCGATGAGATCGAACACTCGGACGATGTTGCGATGACTCAGCTGCGCAGCGAGACGCGCTTCCTGGCGAAAACGTGGGGCGAAGTCGGATCGTGCGTCACGAGCCGTGAAGACCTTGACGGCCACACTCGCGCCAGTCGCGGTGTTGCGCGCGGCCCAAACTTCGCCCATGCCACCGTGCCCGATGACGTCTTCGAGCTGATATTTGCCTCCAACAGTCCGCGACATTGCTGTCCATCATCATGCCACGACGCATGCGGAGGCGGCCAGAAGTCTAGGGTTCTTCCTCTTTAGGGGCGTAGAGGCCGCGCTTCTTGAGCAATTCGCGGAGGTGATGACGAGCGATATCTGCTTCGCGCGCCGCGCGTGACAGGTTGCCTGCACAACGTTTGACGAGCGCCGCGAGGTAGGCGCTCTCGAATCGCTCGACCGCTTGCTGTTTTGCATCGGCGAAGGTGCCCGACAGATCGAGGACGGCTCGCTCCTCTCGCGTTCCGCGAAAACCAACCCCTTCGCCGCCGACGTCCAAGCGCCGAATGACATCGCCTTGAGAGAGCGCGACGGCGCGCGCGAGCACGTTGCGCAGCTCGCGCACGTTGCCTGGCCATCGTTGCTCCGAGAGGTAGTTGACCGCCTCAGCCTCGATGAACACCTCTCGACCCTGGTCTCGTGTGATCGACTCGAGCAGTTTGGCTGCGAGCAACGGAACGTCGTCTGCACGATCACGCAACGCGGGCAGGCGAATCTGTATTTGCGCCAATCGATAATACAAGTCTTCTCGAAATCGTCCCGCGTCGATCTCGTGTCGCAAGTCTCGGTGAGTCGCGGCCACCACGCGAATGTCGACCTTGGTCGCGGCGTGTCCGCCGACTCGCACCACTTCGTGTCGCTCGAGCACGCGGAGGAACTTGGCCTGCAAAGGCGCGGCGAGTTCACCCACCTCGTCGATGAAGACCGTGCCGCCAGTTGCCGCTTCGAACAGTCCTGCGCGTCTCTCGTTGGCACCGGTAAAGACGCCCTTTTCGTGTCCGAACAGGAGCGCCTCTGCGAGCGTCTCTGGCAGTGAGGTCGCGTCGATGACGACGAACGGTTTGGTCGCGCGTGGAGATGCTGCGTGAACGGCGCGTGCGACCTCTTCTTTGCCGGTGCCTGTTTCGCCGAGCACGAGCAATGCGAGGTTCTTGCTCGCGACCCGCTTGAGCGTCGCAAACACTTCGCGCATTCCGGGCGCGCGGCCGACCATCTCACCGAAACTCTCGTTGCTGTCGTTCTCGGATCCAGGCGAGGCTTCTTCTTCTACGTCGATGCGCAGAGACGTGGAGCCGATCCGAACGACCGCACCTGCTGCGAGTTCGATGTCGGTCACGCGGTTGTTGCCCAACCACGTACCATTGGTGCTGCCCGCGTCCCGCATGCGCACGCATTCACCCGCGCGCGCGATCTCGAGGTGCACGCCGCTCACTTGCGGATCGTCGACGCAAAGATCATTGGTCGGATGCCGGCCAATCGTCGCCTGACTTTGCATCATCGCGAACGCTTTGCCGACGTGTGGCCCAGATGCGACGACGATGCGAGGGACGCGAGTCGTGGCAGTCAGCGCGACTCTGTTAACCTCGGTTCCCGGCGACCTCATCGTTCCATCCTCGTATGTTCCCCCCACGTTTGGAAGCGGCTCGTGGTGGTCAGTCGAGTTGCCAGTGCGGCCTGACCAGTGACCATTGCCACGACATAAGTAGCGCGTTTGGAGGCTACAAACAGCGTGTTTGCCGCGGCAGGACTCTTGCGTAGCAAGCGATCATGAGAAGAGTCCTCCTTTTCCTCGTCACGTGTTTCGTCATCGCCGCACTCACGGCGTCGTGTGGTGGAGACGACAGCGTCTCTACCCTCGACGGAGGTGGTGGAGACGGGACGGTGGGCGACGAGAACCAGAACCTCGGAGACGCGCCATGGCAAGACGGCCAGGTCGGCAACGATGGTGGCTGGAACGGCGGCGGACTCAAAGATGGGGGCCTCGGTTGCCTCAAGTTGGCCTATGCGTGCAAGTCCAGTGGGGAGTGTTGTTCAGGCAATTGCCTGAATGGAGCATGTCAACCACCAGCATGTGTCAGTGACAACCTCAGCTGTGGTTCTGACAGTGACTGCTGCAGCGGCACCTGCACCACCAACAAGTGCGCTCCTCTCAACAACTCGTGCAAGACACTAGGCAACACTTGCTCTGCGGGCACCGATTGCTGCTCGAAGTTCTGCTTGAGCGGCATCTGCGCGCAACCCTCTTATTGCGGCCAAAATGGTGACATTTGCACCAAAGGCGGCGACTGCTGTGGTGGTGTCTGCAACATCGCTGGCGGGAAGATCTTCGGGACTTGCGCGCAGCCACCCGGTGGCGGTGCACAGTGTTCGATGATCGATGGCACCGTTTGCCAAGGCACTCTCGCCGATGGTGGCATCAACCAAACCGATGGTGGACTACCTGCCTGCGGTGGCGGTTGCTGCAGTCGCTCGTGCGCCCCATGGGGTTCGACGGGCGTGCTCATCTGTCAACCTGCAAGCGGCTGCCATCCCGTCGGCGACATCTGCGCAGACGCGACAGACTGTTGCGGCGGGTACGGTCAGGCACCTACGGTCAAGTGCAACAAGGCGAATCAAAGTGATCCCTTCGGCGTGTGCAGCAATCCCAAAGGATGCAAACCCGACGGAGACATCTGCCGACTGCA